>CANJXD010000294.1 GCA_947478535.1 Acetobacteraceae bacterium | reverse complement strand
CTCGATCGCATCACCCATCACTGCGATATCCTGGAAACCGGGAATGATTCCTTCCGGTTCAAGCAAAGGCGGAAACAGCCGAAAATGGGCGCCTGAACTGGAAAGTTTTGGGCGCTGCTGGGTGGAAAATATTGGACGCTGTTTGACACTACTGGCAGCTCAGCCCTGACCGGCTTCTCAAGGTTGAGCCGCCATAGTTCCACTTTGGAGCCGTAATCCACTTGCTGGATGGTCCAGTCAAGATTCGCCACCCCGATGCGCTTCAGATAGATCGTCGCGCCGACCGACGCTTGTCCCTGGATCCCTGAGCCCGCCCTGTGGCCGAGGATGGCATCGATCCAGGTTTCCTGCAGCCCGCGGGCATTCGACAGCTGAGTGCGGATGTTGTGACGCCAGGAATGGAACACCGTCTTCTCGCCGACGCCGACAGCGATCTTGTGGGCCGAGAAATCTTTGCTCAGGTAGGCGCCGAGATTGCCGCGTGGTCCGCGCTTCAGGCTCGGCAGGAGCCGATACGCTCCTTCGTTGACCCGCCGCGAGATGAGGTCACTCAGGCCCAAGGCGTGAAGCTGGCGATGAACCGGCACTACGCGCTCGCCGGCCTCCGACTTGGGCGACCAGTCGCCCTGATCTTGTACAACGACGCATAGGACGCCGTCGAACTCCTGGAAGTCATGCGCGGGGCGCAGCCGCGCGATCTCCTCCACGCGGAGCCCGCTGAACATGCCAATTACTGTCGCCCACCAGTAATCGGTGCCCTGCCTGTCTAGGCCGAACCAGGACGAACGAAGCAAGGCGTTGATGTCGGTAGTGGACCAGTCGTCGCGATCGTCCGACCGTCCCTTCGTCCCGGGCCAGCCCCAATCATCGAAAATGTTGCTCCCCCGCGGCAGCACCTTGCGACGTTCGAGCCACTGCCAGTAGCCCGACAATGCAGTGTAGTGCTTCTTCACGGTGCGGAGGGTCATGCGCTCCACGTCCGGCTTCCGGTCCGGGTGACCTTCCGGCAGCGCCGTGTTGTGCTTGTCAATCTCCTGCTGACGCTTGTTCGCCACATTGATCCAGTGCCGCGGCGCGAACTTCGTGCGCATCTCGTACTTCCTGCCTCCCTTTCCGTAGGAGGCCAGCATCCGTACCATCTCGATGCGGAGGTCGTCGGCCTCCTCCCGCGTGTAGTCGAGCATGGGACGATCGCCGGCGAGCCCGCGCCAAAGCCAAAACGCAACTTCTGCGTCTTCCCTGGACTTCCCGCCAAGCGTGCTGATGCCCAGAGCGGGCTCCGCACGCCGCGTCAGGTATGTCGCCTCGTTTGCCGAGAAGAGCGGCCCATGATCGTTGGCAGACACTGCCGGAGAAAGACGAGGCAGATCGCCGGCCTGCACCGCGGGCGCGGTTAGAGATGTGGGCGTCATCAACATCGGCTCAGCTGCTGCCAGCATCGGCAGCGGTGCCGGCACTGTGCGGCATTCGAGCCGCTCCCGAACCCGCCTTTCGACTTCCACCTCGCGTTCGAGTTCAGCCACGCGCGCCGCAAGCTGGGCAACGGTGCCCTGGGCTTCGTTCTCCCGTTCAGCAGATCGCATGGCCCTGTGTACCGCGAGCGCCGCACGCTCCTGTTCAAGCTCGGCGCGTTCGCGCGCCGTCGCCGTATCGAGCCGGTCCAGGATGCGCTCCATGTGCAGCATCAGCTTGGCCCGCCCGTCCTCCGGCATGTCCGGCACGATCTCAATCAGCGCGCGGCTGAAAATCTGGCCGGCGAGGCTGGTGTCGTCCTCCCGCCACCGCCGCACGATCTCCTCGGCGGTCGGCGAGTCATCCAGCGCCTCCCGCAGAAGCCGTCGCACGAGCACCGTCGCTCGCTCGGCATCAAGGGACAGGTCTTTCGCCATCTGCCGAAACGCGCGCTCCGTCGCCAGCCAGGCGAGACGCCCCCGGCGCGTCGCCTCCCGCGGGCAGGATGTCCGCAGGCTTCGCGTGACTTCTCGCAGGCCAAGCCGGCCTGTCAACGAATCGGGGACGCGGCGGCGGAACCACCACGTCGTGCCGCGAACCCTCAGGCATGCGCCACTCACACCCACCCCCGTGGACCAGCATTGTGGACCAGGGTTGCGGACCATCGCCCGCAACCTCGCGGAAATCGGCGCTAACTTGCTGAAATCATTTAATTGGTTGGGGCGCCAGGATTCGAACCTGGGAATGGCGGTACCAAAAACCGCTGCCTTACCGCTTGGCTACGCCCCATCGCGCAGTCGCCATTGGCCACCCGGTAGCGCGGAAGAACGGATCGCACAACGGGGGCCTGCCGAACATCCTGGGCCCCGATTCATCAAGGCTTCACTCCGCTACGCGATAACGGTTGCGCGGAGCCCGCCGGCGCGGGCCCCGCCACCAGCCCCGCAACACGCGGAGGGCGGGCGTGCGCGATGCTCCGGCCGAAGATCGGCCCCGGGCAGCCGCGGCACGCCAATGCGCCGGACCATCCGGATCATGGCCATGTGCTGGCTATGCAGGCCCCACAATGGGGCTGCCGACGACGGCATTGCCGTCGCGGGGCAGCTCCTTGCGGATGCCCCGCTTGCGGATGCCCCGGAACCGACTGCGCCGCGGCTGCAACTGACGTCCTCCGGCCGTGCGGCGGTGGATGGCGTGCTGAGCGGCTATGCCTGGGGCAGTGGCGATCCCGTCAGCTTCGCCTTCCCGGACAGTCCGGCGGATTACGAATCATTCTACGGCAGCAATGAGCCGACCCGCGGCTTCGTGCAGGTCGGCACCGCCATGCGCGATGCGGTGCGGCGCATCCTGTTGGGGGAAGCCACGGCCGGCCCGGGCAGCCCGGGGCCTTCCGTGATCGGCTTCACCAACCTGGCCATCGTCGAATCCGGCAGCGATTCGACGGCGGATATCCGCATCGCGCGGTCATCGGCACCCTCGACGGCCTGGGGCTATTACCCCAATGGGCGCGAGGGCGGCGATGTGTGGTTCGGCGCGCGCAGCACCTTCGATACGCCGCTGCTCGGCAGCTACCAGTTCCTGGTCGCGGTGCATGAGATCGGGCACGCGCTGGGCCTGAAGCACCCGCATGAAAGCTGGAACGGCTTCGGCGCCATGCCGATCGAATCCGACACGCTCGAATTCACCGTCATGTCCTATCGCTCCACGCAGGGGGCTTCGACCGGCGGCGGCTATACCAATGGCACCATCGACTATCCCCAGGGCTGGATGATGCTGGATATCGCGGCGCTCCAGCACCTCTACGGCGCGGATTACGGGCTCAACGCCGGCGATACCCGCTATTTCTGGAACCCCGAGACGGGGGAGACGGTGATCAATGGCGTGGGCCAGGGGGCGCCGGGAAACGGGCTTGGCGGCAGTGCCAATCGGGTCTTCCTGACGATCTGGGATGGTGGTGGGGTCGATACCTATGATCTCTCGGCCTATGGCGGCGGGGTGTCCGTCGACCTCGCCCCGGGGTCCTGGTCCGTCACCTCCGCAGCCCAGCTTGCGGTGCTGGATGTGCGGGCGGGGCTGCAACAGACGGCACGGGGCAATGTCTTCAACGCGCTGCTCCACCAGGACAATGCGGCATCCCTGATCGAGAATGCCCTGGGTGGCGCGGGCGCGGATACGCTGCGCGGCAACCAGGCGATGAATGCATTGCTGGGCGGTGGGGGTCGGGATTCGCTGGAAGGCCGCGCCGGTGGCGATGTGCTGGATGGTGGCGCTGGCGCCGATACCATGGCGGGCGGCACCGGCGATGATCGCTATGCCGTCGATGATATCGGCGACCGCGTGATCGAGAACGCGGGCGAGGGTTTTGATACCGCGACAGGCGGCGGGGGTGGCGCGCTGACCCTGCCGGATTGGGTGGAGGCGCTGGTGCTGGGCAATGGCGTCGTCACCGGCATCGGCAACGCCCTGGCCAATCTGCTGGTCGGCAATGCCGGCGCCAACCACCTGATCGGCGCCGCGGGCGATGACCTGCTGGACGGCCGCCGTGGCCAGGATACGCTGACCGGCGGCGCCGGTGCGGACACCTTCCTGCTGCGCCGGGGCGAGGGCTTCGACCGGATCGAGGATTTCGATCCCGGCACGGACCTGCTGGCGCTGACCGGCTTCAGCATCAATGGCGCCCAGGTCCTGGCGGCGGCGAGCGTGATGGCGGGGGGGCTGCGGATCGACCTCGGCGGCGGGGATGGCGTGTTGCTGGTGGGCCTCGGCGCCGGGCAGTTGGGGCTGGCCGACCTGGTCTTGTGATCAGGCCCAAAGCTCTGGGCGGGACAACTCCTCCGCAAGCCGGCCGGCGGCAGCGGCCAGCAGCGCCTCACCCTTCGCGGCGCTCGCCTTGCGAGGGTCGCCGATCACGCCGGTATCGGTCATGTCGGAAAACGGCCGGCTACGCTTGAAGCCAGGAGGCGCTGGCGGGGAGAAGCGCTTCGGCACGGCGGCCGCGATACGCCCCGCCCGCACGCAATCCGGCGCCACGGCCATCATCATGGATGTCTCGGCCTCGCAGGCGTGCATGACATTGGGCTGGTCCTCCAGGATCGCGCCGAAGGTGTCGGCATTGGCGAGCCAATAGGTCATCCCCACCACCGGCACGCCGAGGCTGCGCGTCAATTCGATGGCGGAACTCGCGATCGCCTCGGTATTGCCGCCATGGCCGTTGAGCAACGCGATGCGGCGGAAGCCGTGGCGGGAGACGCTGCGGGCGACGCCGCCGACCACCGCCATGAAGGTGGCCAGGTCCAGCGTCATCGTGCCACCGAAGGCCATGTGATGCTCGGCGAGGCCGGTCCAGACGCAGGGCGTGACGAGGGCGCTGGTCCCACCCGCCATCAGCCGCCGCGCCGTGCCTTCGGCGACCGCGGTGGCGAGGATGGTATCGACGCCGACGGCAAGGTGCGGGCCATGCTGTTCGATGGAGGCGACGGGAATGATGACCACTGTCTGCGGCGTGGCGCGGGCCTGGATCTCGGCGGCGGTCAGCCGCGCCCAGGCGATGTCCTGCTCGATGGTCCCGGCCATGTCCCTGCCCCCTTGTTTGACGTCGCATAGGGTAGGGCCGGAATTGAGGGCTTGTCAGGCCCCGCTTGCCGAAGCCGGAAAGCACGGCAATCTGCATCCCATGCGAATCCTGGCCCTCTGCCTCATGCTGCTGTTGCCGCGGCCCGCCCTGGCGCAGGAAGCGGTGCATGGCGGCCCCGTGCGCGCCTTGGCGATGGGGGCGGATGGCACCCTGGCCTCGGCCGGCTTCGACCAGTCGATGATCCTTTGGGACGCCGGTTCCGGCCGCGCGAGGGCCGTGGTGCGATGGCATGCCGGCGCCGTGAATGCGCTGGCGGCGCTGCCGGGGGGCTTTTTCGCCAGCAGCGGGGAGGATGGGCGGATCGCGCTCTGGCCTCCCCGGCCAGGAGCATCGCCGCTTCGCGTGCTGGAAGGGCATCAGGGGCCGGTTGTCTCACTCGCCGTGGAGGCGAATGGCCAGCGCATCGCCTCCGCCGCCTGGGACGGCACGGCACGGGTCTGGGCCCTGCCGGGCGGGGAAGCGCGTATCCTGGAAGGCCACCAGGGCAATGTGAATGCCGTGGTCTTCACCGGGGATGGCGCGGTCGTGACGGCCGGCTTCGACGGCACGGTACGGTTCTGGCCGGAAGGGGAGACACCCCGGATCCTGGCCGAATTCGGCCTGCCACAGAACACGCTGGCGGTGTTGCCAGGGGGGGTGCTTGCGGTGGGCGGCGTCGATGGGGTGCTGCGGCTGCTGTCTCCCGACGGCGCTGTCCGTGAACTGCAGGCGGGCGCGCGCCCGATCGTGGCACTCGCGGCATCGCCCGATGGCGCGGTGCTGGCGGCCGGGTCGCTGGGCGGCAGCGTCACGCTTTGGGATGTGGCCAGCGGGCGGCTGCGGCATACGCTGGAGGGGCCTGGGCTGCCGGTGTGGTCCGTGGCGTTCGGGCTGGATGGGCGCAGCCTCTGGACCGGCGGCACGGATCGCCGGGTACGGCGGTGGGACGCGCTGACGGGGCGGCCGGTTGGTCCCCTGGGTGGCTCCTTGGGTGGGGAAGCGGAGGCTGCCCTGCCCGCCGGGCTCGATCCGCATGGCGCGCGGGTGTTCCGCGCCTGCGGTGCCTGCCATGCGCTGACGCGGGAGGGCGGCAACATGGCCGGGCCGAACCTGCATGGGCTGTTCGGCCGGCGCATGGGCTCTGTTCCCGGCTACGAATACTCCGAGCGTCTTGCCCGCGGCGACATCACCTGGACGCAGGAGACAGTCGCGGATCTGTTCACCCGCGGGCCGGATACCGTGACGCCGGGGACCAAGATGCCGGTCCAGACCGTGGGCAATGCGGAAGACCTGGCGGCGCTGCTGCGCTTCCTGGAAGCCGCGACGCGGTAGCGCCTATCGCCGCTGCTCGGTCCGCCCGGTCTGGCGGCCCTGCGCGTCATAATGGCGGGTGACGCCGTTGGAGGTCTCGGAACGACCGGTGCTGCGGCCCTGCGCGTCATAGTGGCGGGCGGTGTCGCCGCGGACTTCGGTGCGGCCGGTGCTGCGGCCCTGCGCGTCGTAGTTGCGGACCGTATCGCCACTCTGTTCCGCCCGGCCGACGCTGCGGCCCTGGGCATCATAGAAGCGGGTGGTATCGCCGCGCTGTTCCGCCCGGCCGACGCTGCGGCCCTGGGCATCATAGTCCCGGACGGTGTCGCCGCGCTGTTCGGAGCGGCCCACGGTGCGGCCTTGCGCGTCATACTCGGCCTTGGTCTGTGCCGCCGCCGGTAGCGCCAGGATCAGCAGGAGGAGGATGAGGCTTCGCATGGCGGCAGCCTCGCCCGGCATGTTGGCATCATGATGGCAGTAGCCGGGCGATGGTGACGATCCTCTCCCGCCGGTCTTCCAGTTCCAGCGAGGTGGGGACGGTCCAGGTGCCGAGTGGTTCCATCCCCTCCCTCGGCAGATAGGCGCGGCCGGGGTCGGCGATCCAAACTTCCGCCCCCGCCGCCGCCATGGCGCGCAGCCAGGGCAGGATATGCGCGGTCATCGGCGCCTCGTAGCAGACATCCCCGGCGAGGATGATATCCCAGCGGCAGGCGCTGCCGACGACGTCATCCTCCGGCAGCGTCAGCGCAACCCCGTTCAATGCGGCATTCAGGCGCATGGCGGCGATGGCCAGCGGGTCGATCTCTGCCGCTTCGACCAGGGCAGCGCCGCATT
>CANJXD010000293.1 GCA_947478535.1 Acetobacteraceae bacterium | reverse complement strand
CCGCACCGGCTCCCCATCATGAAAGCGCAGGCCTTCGCGCAGCCTGATGCGCCAGGTCAGCCCATCGGCCGAAACCTCATGCCCTTCGGCCATCTGCGGCTTCGGGCGCAGCTGCTCATCCACACCGTAGAGCGTATCAAAGACGTAGAAGCCGTGATTGCCGGTGACGGTCGCGGTGGTGACGATGGGGTCCAGCACGGCCAGGTTCGCCTGCGGCACCATCCGCAGCGTGGTCGCCCGGCTGTTCTGCCCCAGCGCGGGCGCCGCAATGCCTGCGGCCGCCAATCCGGCGCCCGTCACCAGGAACCCTCTGCGATGGATGGTCATACCGCCCCCTCTCCCTGTTCACCCCGTCCGGGGCCGTTGCGGCCACGCTAGGCCCGGCCCGATCGACGGGGCAAGCCGCGCCGTTCGACAGGGCGCGGCGCGCGCTCTAGGAATCCGGCATGGATCGTCCCGCCGACCGCATTCCCCCGGCCGAAGGTGCCACGCCCGCGCTGGCGCAGTGGTTCGTCGCCAAGGCCGCGCATCCGGATGCGGTGGTCTTCTTCCGCATGGGCGACTTCTTCGAGCTGTTCTTCGACGATGCCGAACGCGCCGCGCCGGTGCTGGATATCGCCGTCGCCCATCGCGGAGAACATCGGGGCCAGCCCGTGCCGATGGCCGGCGTGCCGGTCCATGCCTGGGAAGCCTACCTCGCCCGGCTGATCCGCGCTGGCTTCCGGGTTGCCGTCTGCGACCAGATGGAGACGCCGGAACAGGCCAAGGCCCGCAAGGCCACCACCATCCGGCGGGAGGTCGTCCGCGTCGTCACCCCTTCCACCGTCACGGAGGAAGGGCTGCTCGATGCCTCCCGCCCCACCTGGCTGATCGCGCTGGCGGAGGTGGGGGAGGCGTTCGCCTGCGCCTGGCTCGATGTCTCGACCGGCGGGTTCGAGACCATGGCCCTGCCGCGCGCCGATTTCTCCGCCCTGCTCGCGCGGATCGAACCGGTGGAAGCCGTGGCGCCGCGGCCCTTGTCGGAACTGCCGGAACTCGCCCAGCGCCTGACCGGCCGCATCGCCGAACGCGCCGCGCCGCGGGACCCGGCAAGACTGCTGCGGGAGGCCTTCGGCGTCGCGACTCTGGAAGGCTTCGGCCGCTTCACGGACGCCGAATTGGCCGCCGCCGCCCTCGCGCTGTCCTATGTGCGGGAAACCCAGGCCGGCGCCCTGCCGCGCCTCGACCCGCCTCGCCCGCAGGGGGGTGCCGCGGGGACGCTGACGCTGGATGCCGCGACGCGCCGCAGCCTCGAGATCCTGCGGGACCAGCGCGGCGGCGACCAGGCGACGCTGTTCGCGGCGGTGGACCGCACGCTGACCGCCGCCGGCGCCCGCGAACTCGCGGCCCGGCTTTCCGCGCCGCTGGCCGAGGAAGCCGGCGTTGCTGCCCGGCATGATGCGGTGGCCTTCCTGCTGGGGGCGGAGGCGACACGGGCATCGCTGCGCGCCGCGCTGAAGGGCGCGCCGGACATGGCCCGTGCCCTGGCCCGCCTGGCGCTGGACCGTTTCGCCCCGCGCGACCTCGGCGCGCTGCTGGCGGGGTTGCGGCTGGCGCAGACCGTCACCGCGGCGATTGGTGCCGCAGCCCTGCCGGCCCCGCCGCTGATCGCCCGGGCGCGGGATGCGCTGGCGCTGGACCCGTCGCTCGAACAGGAATTCGGCCGCGCGCTCAACCTGGAAAAACTGCCGGCGCGGCTGGAGGATGGGGGCGTCATCGCCGCCGGCTATGACGGGGAGCTCGATGGCCTGCGGCGCCTCCGCGACGGCGCGCGGGATGCCATCGCGGCGTTGCAGGCGGATCTGGTGCAGGCCTGGGGGGTCGCCAGCCTCAAGATCCGCCACCACCAGCAATTCGGCTTCCTGGCCGAAGTGCCGGCTGCGCCGGCGGAGAAGCTGCTGCGCGCGCCGCCCGTCCCGCCCGGGCAGCCACTGTCCCCCATCCACCGCCAGACCATGGCGAACGCCGTCCGCTTCACCTGCGCCGCGCTGGCGGAGCTGGATCGGAAGGTGGCGGAAGCGGGCGAACGCGCCGGCGCGCGGGAACGCGCCTGCATCGCCCATCTCAAGCGCCTGGCGCTCGGCGCCGGCAACGCGATCGCGGAGGCGGCGCGGGCGCTGGCGGAGATCGATGTCCACGGCGCCGCCGCGACACTGGCGGCGGAGGGCGGCTGGTGCCGGCCCGAACTGACGGAGCGCGCGGACTTCGCCATCATCGGCGGCCGCCACCCCGTGGTGGAAGCCGTGCAGAAGCGCGCCCGCGGCCCCGCCTTCGTGCCGAATGACTGCGACCTTTCCCCTGGCCACCGGCTCTGCCTGCTGACGGGGCCGAACATGGCGGGCAAATCCACCTGGCTGCGGCAGAACGCGCTGATGGTGGTGCTCGCCCAGGCCGGGCTGTTCGTGCCGGCGCAATCGGCCCGCATCGGGCTGGTGGACCGGCTGTTCAGCCGTGTCGGCGGGGGGGATGATATCGCCGGCGGCCGTTCGACCTTCATGGTCGAGATGGCGGAGACCGCCGCCATCCTGAACCAGGCGACGAACCGGTCCCTGGTGGTCCTGGATGAGGTCGGGCGCGGCACCGCGACCTGGGATGGCCTGGCCATCGCCTGGGCGGTGCTGGAGGCGCTGCATGACCGCATCCGCTGCCGCGCCATCTTCGCCACCCATTTTCATGAACTGACGGCGCTGGCCGGCCGCCTGCCCGAAGTGGCCCTCGCCTCCATGAAGGTGCGGGAATGGCGGGGGGAGGTGGTGTTCCAGCATCTGGTGGGCCCTGGTGCCTCCGAGCGCAGCTGGGGCGTCCATGTCGCCCGCCTTGCCGGCGTGCCGCGCCCGGTGCTGGCCCGCGCCGGGCAGGTGCTGGCGGCTCTCGAAGCCCGCGCCCGCAGTTCCGGGCAGGATACGCTGGCCGAGGAATTGCCGCTTTTTGCCCAGCGCGTGCCGAAACCCGCCGCCCCACGCTCTCCGATTGCCGCGGCACTGGCGGCGCTCGACCTGGATGCACTGTCCCCGAGGGAGGCGCAGGAAGCGCTCTATCACCTCAAATCGCTCGCCGCCGAAGGGGAAGCAGAGGAAGTTACCGCAGCGCAACACGAGAACCCTGTTACAGCGCAAGGTGACACGATAGTGTGACAGGGATGAGAGTGAGCCTTGGTCAACCGTCCACGCCGACGGAGCCCCCCGCATTGCCGCCTTCCGAGCCACCGGAGGTCCTGCCGGACCTGATCGCGGGGCTCGTCGGGGGTGGTCGGCCTGTTGCGCGCGATGTCGCGCTGGGCCTGTTGCGCCGACAACTCGGTCGCATCCAGGGCCGGGTGCAACGCGCCTTCGAGGCGCATGACCTCTCGGGCCTCGGCGCCGCGCGATGGCTGGCGGCACTGACCGATGGCATCGTCGCCGCCATCCACACCTACACCCTGGCCGCCAGCCTGGCGGAGGAAACCCCCACGCCCGGCGAGCCGACCTTCGCCCTGATCGCGACGGGCGGCTACGGCCGCGGCGTGCTGGCGCCCTATTCCGACATCGACCTGCTGTTCCTGTCGGATGCGCCGCTCGGCCCGCAGGGCAGGCGGGCGGTGGAATTCCTGCTGTACCTGCTGTGGGATCTCGGCCTGAAGGTCGGCCACGCCACCCGGACCATCCCCGAATGTATCGAGGACGCGAAGGGCGACGTCACCATCCAGACGGCGCTGATCGATGCCCGCTTCCTGGCCGGCAACCGCGCCGTCTATGAACGCTTCGACGAAGCCTTTCTCGCCGCCCGCCGGTCCAGTGGCCTCGGCCCCTTCCTCGCCGCCAAGCGCGCCGAACGGACGGCGCGCCACGCCCGCTATGGCGACAGCCCCTACCTGGTGGAACCGCACGTCAAGGAAGGCCGCGGCGGGCTGCGCGACCTGCAGACGCTCTACTGGCTCGCCCGGCATGCCTTCGGCGTGCAGCGCATGCCGGAACTGGTGGGCCCGGACAGCCCCGGCGGCGGGCTGCTGACGCCGCAGGAAGCGCGCAGCATCCGCCGCGCCTGGAATTTCCTGTGGACCGTGCGCTTTCACCTCCACTACGTCACCGGCCGCGCCGAGGAACGCCTGACCTTCGACCTGCAACCCGTGGTCGGCGCCCGCATGGGCTACACCCGGCATGGCGTGCAGGACGGCGTCGAGCGCTTCATGAAGCACCTGTTCCTGACGGCGCGGGACGTGGTGCGGCTGACCCGGCTGCTGGAACCCGCGATCGAACGCGCGGCGCTCGGCCCGCCCGCCGTGGTGCCGGCCGGCGACGCCGCGCTGTCCCAGGCCGGCATGGCGCTGGCCGATGGCAAGGTGCTGTTCGCGCCGGATCGCCAGGTGGCGGAAGACCCGGCCATCATGCTCCGCCTCGTCCGTGCCGCGCGGGACCGGGGGTTGGAAATCCACCCGCTGGCGCATCGCGCGCTGATCCGCAATGCGCGCTACGCCGTGCAACTGCGGGATGACCAGGCCGCCAGCGCCCTGTTCCTCGACCTGCTGACGGGCAAGGATTCGGCCCGCTGGATGCGGGTGCTGAACGAGGTGGGATTCCTGTCCCGCTACATGCCGGACTGGGCGCGCATCGTCGGCCTGATGCAGTTCGACACCTACCACGTCTTCACCGTGGAGGAGCACACGATCGAGGCGATCGGCGTGCTCTGCGCGCTGGAACGCAACGAACTGAACGAGATCGCGCCGGTCGCCTCCGAGCTCATCGGCCAGGTGCAGTCCCGCCGCGCGCTCTACGTCGCGGTGATGCTGCATGATATCGCCAAGGGCCGTGGCGGGGACCACAGCGAATTGGGCGCGCAGGTGGCACTCGATCTCTGCCCGCGCCTCGGCCTTTCGCCGGAGGAGACGGAAACGGTCTCCTGGCTCGTGCTGAACCACCTGCTGATCAGCGCCACCGCCTTCAAGCGCGATATCGACGACCCCAAGACCATCCTCGACATCGCGGAGACCGTGCAATCGCCGGAACGGCTGCGCCTGCTGCTGGTGCTGACCGTGGCCGATATGCGCGCGGTGGGGCCGAAGGTGTGGAATGGCTGGAAGGCGACGCTGCTGCGCGAATTGTACTGGCGCGTCGCCGAAGTGCTGGCCGGCGGGCTTTCCGTGCCGGAGCGCGACACCCGTGTCGCCCGCGCCCGCGCCGCCGCGGCTTCGCTGCTGGAGACGATGCCGAAGGCCGATGTCGATCGCTTCCTCGGCCTCGGCTATCCCGGCTACTGGCTGTCCTTCGACCCGGACACCCATGCCCGCCATGCCGAGATGATCCGTGACGCGGAGTCCGACCAGGCGCCGCTGACCGTCCGCACCCGCGTCATCGAGGCGCGCTCCGTCACCGAGGTGACGGTCTATTGCACCGACCATCCCGGCCTGTTCAGCCGCATCGCCGGCGCGCTGGCCGTGGCGGGCGCTTCCATCGTCGATGCCCGCATCCACACCATGACCAATGGCATGGCGCTCGATACCTTCTGGGTGCAGGACGCCGCTGGCGGCGCCTTCGATGCGCCGCACCGCCTGGCGCGGCTGTCCGTGCTGATCGAACAGTCGCTGTCCGGCCGGCTGCGGCTGGAGACGGAAATCGGCAAGCTGCGGCGGGAGCCCGCGCGGCTGCGCGCCGTCACCATCCCGCCGCGCGTCGTGCTCGACAACCACGCCAGCAACACCCACACCGTGATCGAAGTGAATGGCCGGGACCGGCCGGGGCTGCTGCATGCCGTGACCGCGGCGATCAGCGGCCAGGGGCTGCAGATCGCCAGCGCCCATATCACGACCTATGGCGTGCGGGCGGTGGACGTCTTCTACGTGAAGGACGTGTTCGGCCTGAAGGTCGAGAACGACCGCAAGCTCGCCACCCTGCGCAGCGCCCTGCTGGTGGCGCTCGGCGCGCCGGACATGCAGGGGGAATCGGGCGTCCGGGTGGTGTGATACCGACGGCCGCAAGGATTGACCTGCGGCCCGCCGGAAGTCCGGCGTAGCGGACCCGGCGCGCGGCGTCTGAGCGCAGGAGAAAGCTTACCCGGGTACCCCCCCAGGCTACCCCCCCAGGCTACCCCAGCAGCCGCCCGATGACCCGCGCCGTATAGTCCACCACGGGGATGATCCGCCCATAGTTGATCCGCGTCGGCCCGATCACCCCGATGGCACCGACGATCTTCTCCTGCCCGTTGCGGAAGGGCGCCACCACCATGGAAAGGCCGGCGCTGTCGAACAGCCCGCTTTCGGCGCCGATGAAGATCTGCACGCCTTCGCCGCGCTGGGCGAGGTCCAGCAGCCGCAGCATCGTCTCCTGCGCTTCCAGCCGTTCGAACAGCGCCTGGATTTCCTGCACGCGCTGCAGATGGTCCACATTCTGCAACAGCTTCGCCTGCCCGCGCAGGATCAGGCTGCCGCCGCTGCCGCCGGACCAGGTGCCGAGCCCGGCCTCGATCACCTGGTGGGTCAGCGCATCCAGCGCCGTGCGGTTGGCGGCGATGTCATCCGCCACGCTGCCCCGCGTTTCATCCAGCGTGCGCCCGGACAGGCGGGCGTTGAGGTAGTTGCTGGCCTGCTGCAGGGCGGAAGGCGGAAGCCCCGCCGGCACCTCGATGACGCGGTTCTCCACCTGGCCATCCGCCGTCACCAGCACCACCAGCGCGCGGCCGGCGCCGAGCGCCACGAATTCGATATGCCGCACCGGCGCTTCCCGCTTCGGCGCGACGACGAGGCCGGCGGCACCGGCCAAGCCCGACAGCATCTGCCCGGCCTCCCCCAGCGTTTCCTGCAAGGACCGGCCGCCGGCGGCGCAGCGGGCGGCGATCGCGTCCCGTTCCTCCTCCGTGAGGGCGCCGAATTGCAGCAGCCCGTCCACGAACAGCCGCAGCCCGCGTTCGGTCGGCAGCCGCCCGGCGGAGGTATGCGGGGCATAGAGCAGGCCGGCGTCTTCCAGATCCGCCATGACATTGCGGATGGTGGCCGGCGAAAGCGCCTGCGGCAGGCGCCGCGACAGGGTGCGGGACCCAACAGGCTCCCCGGTCTGCACATACAACTCCACCAGCTCGCGAAAGATCGCGGCGCTGCGGTCGTCGAGCCCAGGCGGCACCGGAACGGCGGTGGCGGCATGGCTCATCGCGGGCGCCCCGGTGGGGCGGGGCGGTCTGGTGATCGGACCCATGAAGTTGTGTCCCGGACCGTGATTTCTTGCCTGGAAACGCTAGGGGCGGGGT
>CANJXD010000292.1 GCA_947478535.1 Acetobacteraceae bacterium | reverse complement strand
GCGGTGCTCGGTGGCGTCATCGTCGGGCTGCTGGAGAATTGGGCGCACTACATCGACAGCGAATGGCTGAACTGGGGCAACATGTTCCAGATCGCGCCGTTCTACGCGATGGTCCTCATCCTGCTGATCAAGCCCTACGGCCTGTTCGGCACCAAGAACATCGAGCGCGTGTAGCATGACCGCGATGACCCCCGCGGGCGATTTCCGCACCAGCTACCAGGCGGACACCACCATCTTCCCGACGCGGAACAGCCGCATCGCGGTGATCCTCGGCGTGCTGCTGCTGTGCGGCGCGCCGCTGGTCTTCGGGCGGTATGAGCTGAGCCTGCTGATCAATATCGGCTTCCTCGGTATCGCCGCCCTCGGGCTGAACATCCTGGTGGGCTTCACCGGGCAGATCAGCATCGGCCACGCCGCCTTCTTTGGCCTCGGCGCCTTCACCTCCGCCTGGCTGCATGAGCGCTTCGGCATCCCCGTCCTGCTCTGCATCCCGCTGGCGGGGATGATCACGGCGCTGATCGGGCTGGTCTTCGGCGCGCCGGCGGCCCGCCTGAAGGGCCTGTACCTCGCCATCGCGACTCTCGCCGCGCAATTCATCCTGGAGGATTTCTTCGCCCGCGCGCGCTGGTTCACCGGCGGCGTCGCCGGGCGGATGACGGAAAGCCCGACCATCCCCGGCTTCGCCTTCGACAGTGACGAGACCTATTTCTACCTCGTGCTCGCCTATGTCGTGGTGATGTTCCTCGGCGCCGCCAACCTGATGCGGACGCGCGATGGCCGGGCGCTGATCGCGGTGCGGGACCATTACCTGAGCGCGGAGATGATGGGCATCAACCTCGCCTATTACCGCACGCTGTCCTTCGGCATCGCCTCGCTCTACGCCGGCATCGGCGGCGCGCTCTATGCGCACTACCTGCTGTTCGTCAGCGTGGAGGCCTTCAACATCCTGTTCTCCATCCAGTTCCTCGGCATGGTCATCATCGGCGGATTGGGCTCCGTCATGGGCAGCCTGATGGGCGCCGCCTTCATGGTGATGCTGCCCGAGGTGACGCAATGGGGGGCGGATGCGCTGTCCGGCAGCGCGATCGACCGGGCGCTGCGCCTCGGCGCCTCCATCTCCTTCCTGCGGGAGATGGTGGTGGGCGCGGCGATCATCCTGTTCCTGATCTTCGAGCCCGATGGGCTCGCAAGGCGGTGGCGCCTGATCAAGGCGTACTGGAAGCTCTACCCGTATTCGCATTGACCGGCCCGCAGGCCGGCGAAAGGGAGGACCAAGACGATGAACGTCAAGCACCTGCTGTTCGGCGCCGTGGCGGCCATGGCGGCGGCGTTGCCGGCGACCGCGCAGCGCATCCCCGTCGGGCACCTCATGGACAATTCGGGCGCCACCAGCGATGTGGGCGTGCCCTATGGCCAGGGCGTGGCGGATGCCCTGCAATGGGTGAACCGCACGCGCAACGGCATCAATGGCCGGCAGCTTGATGTCTCCGGCTTCGACTATGGCTACGCCGCGCCGCGCGCCGTCAGCCAGTACCAGGCCTGGACGGGCCGGCAGCGTGTGGTGGCCATCCAGGGCTGGGGCACGGCGGATACGGAAGCGCTGGTGCGCTTCGTCACCCGCGATCGCATCCCCTATATCAGCGGGTCCTATGCCGCGACGCTGACCGATGCCGCGGGGCGTTCCGGCCGCCAGGGGGTGGAGGCCTCGCCCTTCAACTTCTTCTATGGCCCATCCTATTCGGATGCGCTGCGCGGCATGCTGCAATGGGCGGCGCAGGATTGGCGCGCGCGTGGCCAGCAGGGGCGGCCGAAATACGTCCATATGGGCGCGAACCATCCCTATCCCAATTCTCCGAAGGAAGCGGGTGAGACGCTGGCGCGGGAGCTTGGCTTCGATGTGCTGCCCGCGATCCAGTTCGCGCTGACGCCGGGCGACTACACCGCGCAATGCCTGACGCTGCGCAATGGCGGCGCCAACTACGCCTATCTCGGCAACACCGCGGGGTCCAATATCTCCGTCCTGCGCGCGTGCCAGACGGCCGGTGTGAACGTGCAGTTCATGGGCAATGTGTGGGGCATGGATGAGAACGCCATGAAGGCCGCGGGCACCGCGGCCAATGGTGTGGTCTTCCCCGTTCGCACCGCCGCCGTCTGGGGCCAGGATGCGCCAGGCATGCGCGCGGTGCGGGAGATCAGCCGCATCTCCGATGCCGCAGGCACGGCCTATCGCCCTGTGCATTACATCGCGGGCATCTGCAGCGCGATGCTGATGGTGGAGGCGATGAAGACCGCGGGCGCCAATGGCGGCCAGGTGGCGGCGGAACGCATCCGGGAAGGCTTCTATGCCCGGCAGAACTGGGTTCCGCGCGGGTTCGAGGGGGTGTGCAATCCCTCCAACTTCGCGCCTGATGACCATCGCGGCACCCTGCGCGTGGCGATCTACCGCGCCGTCGTCGGCGGTAATACCTCCGCCGGCAGCGTGGCGGAACTGGTGCAGGCCGGCACCATGAAGATCGAGCAGGTCACGACGATCGAACTCGATCGTCGCCGCGACTGGCTGGGCTGGTGAGCGAGGCACTCGACCTCGGCAGCAAGGCTCCCCCGGCAACGGGGGAGCCACCGCTGCTGGAAGTGAACAACATCGAGGTCGTCTACAACGATGTCATCCTGGTCCTTCGCGGGTTGTCGCTCGCGGTGCACCGAGGAAAGATCGTCGCGCTGCTCGGCGCCAACGGCGCGGGGAAATCCACCACGCTGAAGGCGATCTCCGGCCTCCTGAAGTCGGAGGAAGGGGAGGTGACGCGCGGCGATATCCGCTTCGCCGGCGAACGGCTGAACGGGATCGAGGCGCATCAGATCGTCCGCAAGGGCATCTTCCAGGTGATGGAAGGCCGGCGGATCATCAGCGACATGACGTGCCTGGAGAACCTCCGCCTCGGCGCCTTCACGCGCAGCGACCATGCCGGCGTGAAGCGCGATATCGAGATGGTCTATGACTACTTCCCCCGGTTGAAGGAACGCACGGGGCTGGCGGGGTATCTGAGTGGCGGCGAACAGCAGATGCTGGCGATCGGCCGCGCGCTGATGGCGCGTCCGAAGCTGATCCTGATGGATGAGCCCTCGATGGGCCTGTCGCCGCTGCTGGTGAAGGAGGTCTTCGGCATCATCCGCAAGCTGAACGAGGACCTCGGCATCACCATCCTGCTGGTCGAACAGAATGCCCGCATGGCGCTGTCCGTCGCCTCCCACGGCTATGTCATGGAACAGGGCAAGGTGGTGCTGGATGGCAGCGCGGAGGCGCTGGCGAACAACGAGGATGTGAAGGAATTCTACCTCGGCGGCCATGGCGCGGACCGCAAATCCTTCCGCAACCTGAAATCCTACAAGCGACGGAAACGCTGGCTGTGACCGCTTATTTCGACAATCGCGAAACCCGCAGCGAGGAAGCCCGCGCCGCCGCCCTGCGCCATCTGCTGCCGCGCCAGCTGGCCCATGCGAAGGCGAAGGCGCCGGCCTATGCCGCGATGCTCGCGGGGATCGACCCGGATGCGGTGACGGATCGCGGAGCGCTGGCGCTGCTGCCGGTGACGCGCAAATCCGCGCTGATCGAGGCGCAGGCGGCGGCACCGCCGCTCGGCGGCTTCACCACGCTGCCCTTCGGCGCCCTGCCGCGCATCTTCGCCTCGCCTGGCCCGATCCATGAACCGCAGGGGGAGGGGGCGGACCCCTGGCATTTCGCCCGCGCCCTGCACGCCACGGGGCTGCGGCCGGGGCAGTTGCTGCACAACTGCTTCGCCTACCACTTCACCCCGGCCGGCATGATGCTGGAGGAGGGCGCCCGCGCCCTGCGCTGCCCGGTCTTTCCCGCCGGTCCCGGCAATACCGAAAGCCAGGCGCGCGCGGCGGCGCATCTCAAGCCCGCCTGCTATGCCGGCACGCCGGATTTTCTCAAGGCAATCCTCGAAGCGGGGGATGCGCTGGGGCTCGACCTGTCCTCATTGACGCTCGGCCATGTCACGGGTGGGGCCTTCCTGCCGGCGTTGCGGGCCTTCTACGCCGCGCGCGGCATGACCGTGCTGCAAAGCTACGGCACTGCCGACCTCGGCATGGTCGCCTATGAGAGCGAGGCGCGGGAGGGGCTGATCTGCGACGAGGATGTGGTGGTGGAAATCGTCCGCCCCGGCACTGGTGACCCGGTACCGGATGGTGAGGTGGGGGAGGTTCTCGTCACCACCTTCAACACGACCTACCCGCTGATCCGCTTCGCCACCGGCGATCTTTCCGCCGTGCTGCCGGGGGCATCGCCCTGCGGGCGCACCAATCAGCGCATCAAGGGCTGGATGGGCCGCGCCGACCAGGCGGCGAAGGTGCGCGGGATGTTCGTGCGGCCGGAACAGGTGGCGGCAGTGATGGCGGCCCACCCCGGCCTCGGCCGCGCGCGGCTCGTCATCGGGCTGGAGGAGACGCGGGATACGATGGTGCTGCGCGTCGAAACCCCGGTGCGGGATGCGGCGCTCGTGCAGAGCCTGGCGCAGAGCCTCAACGGCATCACGCGGCTGCGCGGCACGGTGGATCTGGTGGAACCCGGCGCCCTGCCGAATGATGGCAAGGTGATCGACGACACCCGCCCGGCATGACCGCGCTGCTGCCGGCCGGGGACAGCTACGACGCGGTCCGCAGCGCCTTCCGCTGGACCATTCCCGCCCGCTGCAACCTGGCCGAGGAAGTCTGCGATCGCTGGGCGGATGGCAACCTGCGCATCGCGCTCATGGAGGTGCATGCGGGGGGCGTCACGGAGGTCATCGGCTTCGATGACCTGCGCCACCGGTCCTGCAAGCTGGCGAATTTCTTCGCGGCCCAGGGCATCCGGCGGGGGGACCGCATCGGCGTGCTGCTGCCGCAATGCCAGGAAACCTTGCTGACGCATCTGGCGGCCTGGCGGATCGGCGCGATTTCCGTCCCCCTGTTTGTCCTGTTCGGCGAGGAGGCACTGGCCTATCGCCTGGCGGATTGCGGCGCCGTCGCGCTGGTGACGGATGGGGAAGGGGCGGCGAAGATCGCCGGCATCCGGGACCAGTTGCCGGATCTGCGGCTTCTGCTGAACATCGATGGCGGGCGCGACCTGCACCAGATGATCGAGCCTGCCAGCGACCGGCACGCCTGCGTCGCCACCGGGCCCGATGACCCCGCGCTGATCATCTACACCAGCGGCACCACCGGCAGCCCGAAGGGCGCGCTGCACGCGCATCGGGTGCTGCGCGGCCATCTGCCGGGGGTGGAGATGCCGCATGAACGTTTTCCCCAACCGGAGGATACCTTCTGGACTCCCGCCGACTGGGCCTGGATCGGCGGACTGTTGGATGTGCTGCTGCCAAGCTTGTTCCATGGCGTGCCGGTGGTGGCGCACCGGATGGGGAAGTTCGACCCCGACCAGGCGCTGCGGCTGATGGCGCATTACCGCGTTCGCAATGCCTTCCTGCCGCCGACCGCGCTGCGGATGCTGCGGGAGGTGCCGGACCCCACGCGCTACGGGCTCGATCTGCGCAGCGTCGGCAGCGGCGGCGAAAGCCTGGGCGCGGAGATGCTGGACTGGGGGCGCGGCGCCTTCGGGCTGACGATCAACGAATTCTACGGCCAGACCGAATGCAACCTCGTCGTCTCCTCCTGCGCCGGGATGTTCCCGGTGAAGCCCGGCGCCATCGGCCGCGCCGTGCCGGGGCATGAGGTGGCGATCCTCGGCCCGGATGGCCTGCCGCTGCGCGCCGGCCAGGCCGGCACCATCGCCATTCGCGCGCCCGATCCCGTGATGTTCCTCGGCTACTGGAACCGTCCGCAGGCAACGGCGGAGAAGTTCCACGGGGAATGGCTGCTGACCGGCGACCAGGCGGTGATGGAGGACGAAGGCTACATCACCTTCATCGGCCGCGACGATGATGTCATCACCTCCGCCGGCTATCGCATCGGCCCCGGCGAGATCGAGGATTTTCTCCAGTCGCATCCCGCCATCGCGGCGGTTGCGGTGATCGGCCTGCCGGATGCGCTGCGCACCGAACGGGTCTGCGCCGTGGTCGTGCCGAAGCCCGGGATCGTCGCGGATGCGGCGCTGGCGCGGGACATCCAGCGCAGCGTGGCCACGCGCCTGGCGGGGCATCTCTATCCCCGACAGGTCGAATTCGTGGACAGCCTGCCGCAGACGACGACGGGTAAAATCATGCGCGGCGTGCTGCGCCGCCAATTTGCTGCAAGGGACTGAACCCGATGGCCGCCAACCAGCTGCCCATGCTCGATTTCGACCTGGGCGATGATATCGACGCGCTGCGCGACAGCGTGCGCGGCTTCTCCGACGCCCGCGTCGCCCCCATCGCCGCGGCGATCGACAAATCCGATGAATTCCCCCGCTATCTCTGGCCCGAAATGGGCGCGCTCGGCCTGCATGGCATCACGGTGGCGGAGGAGTATGGCGGTGCCAATATGGGCTACCTCGCGCATTGCGTGGCGATGGAGGAAGTCAGCCGCGCCTCGGCCTCCGTCGGGCTGTCCTACGGCGCGCACTCGAACCTCTGCGTCAACCAGATCCACCGCAACGGCACCGCCGACCAGAAGCGGCGCTACCTGCCGAAGCTGATCAGCGGCGAGCATCTTGGCGCGCTGGCGATGAGCGAGCCTTCCGCTGGCTCCGATGTCGTTTCCATGAAGCTGCGGGCCGAAAAGCGCGGCGATCGCTGGGTGCTGAACGGCACCAAGATGTGGATCACCAACGCGCATTACGCGGAAACCCTGGTGGTCTATGCGAAGACCGATCCCGAGGCCGGGCCGAAGGGCATCACCGCCTTCATCATCGAGCGTGACTTCAAGGGATTCCGCCCGGCCCAGAAGCTCGACAAGCTCGGCATGCGCGGCAGCCCGACGAGCGAATTGGTGTTCGAGGAGTGCGAGGTGCCGGCGGAGAATGTGCTCGGCGCCGTGGGTGGCGGCGTGCGCGTGCTGATGTCCGGCCTCGACTACGAACGCGCGGTGCTGGCGGCGGGGCCGCTGGGTATCCTGCAGGCCTGCCTCGACCTCGTCGTGCCCTATATCCATGCGCGGCATCAGTTCGGCCAGCCGATCGGGGAATTCCAGTTCATCCAGGGCAAGGTCGCGGACATGATCACGCAGCTCAACGCCGCGCGGGCCTATGTCTATGCCGTGGCGCGCGCCTGCGACCGTGGCCGGACCACGCGGAAGGACGCCGCCGGGGCCATCCTGTTCGCGGC
>CANJXD010000291.1 GCA_947478535.1 Acetobacteraceae bacterium | reverse complement strand
GCTGTGCGCCTTGTCCTCGCGCAGCTTCTGCTCGATGGCGGCGACATCGGCGCCGCGGCGCCAGTCGGTCTTGATGAAATCGGCCTGGATGCCGAGCCGCTCGGCCATCTCGTTCCAGAGATGGGCGAACCAGCCGGTCTCGCACATCAGCACGCGATCGCCGGGCGACAGTGTGTTGACCAGCGCCGCTTCCCAGGCCCCGGTGCCGGAGGCGGGGTAGATCACCACCGGCTGCGCGGTCTTGAAGATGTGGCGGACCTTTTCCAGGATCTGCTTGCCCATCACGCCGAAATCCGGGCCGCGATGGTCCATCGTCGGGTTGTCCATGGCGCGCAGGATGCGATCCGGCACGTTGGACGGCCCGGGGATCTGCAGGAAATGGCGGCCGGAATTCGGCTTGGACTGGAAATAGGCCATGGGACTGTCCCTCTCGACTGCAGCCTTCCTACCGCCGGGCCATGCCGGTTGCCAATGAGTAAGCCTTGTCGGATTGATGAGCATAATAGATGCGACGCTGGCCCAGCCCTGCGCTACGTCGGCCGTCAGTAAGGGATACCGCGGCATGAATGCCATCGCCGGCCAGCACAGGCTTTCGGACAGCCAGTTCGGGCAGCGGCTGCGCCGCCATGTCGAGGGGGAGGTGCTGTTCTCCGCCGCCGATCGTGGCCGTTACGCCACCGATGCCAGCATCTACCAGATGGAGCCGGTCGGCGTGCTGGTGCCGCGGCATGTCGACGATGTCGCCGCCGCCATGGCGCTCTGTCGGGAGGAAGGCATCCCCGTGCTGCCGCGCGGCGGTGGCACCAGCCAATGCGGGCAGACCGTCAACCGCGCCCTCGTCATCGACTGCACGAAGTCCCTGCGCAACGTCATCGCGGTGGAGGGCGATACCGCCCGCGTGCAGCCCGGCATCACCCTCGGCGCGCTGAACGACGCGTTGAAAAGCTCGGGACAATTCTATCCCGTCGATCCCTCCACCTGGATGCGCTGCACGATCGGCGGGATGGCGGCGAATAACTCCTGCGGGTCGAAATCCATCCGCTATGGCCTGATGGCCGACAATGTCCGCGCCATCGACGCCATCCTCGCCGATGGTTCGCGCCATCGGTTCGGGGAGGGCACGCCGGACACCGATCTCGTGCATCGCATGCTGGCCCTTGGCGCGGCCGAGGCGGCGGAGATCGCCGCGCGCTTCCCGGCGCAGCTTCGCCGCGTCGGTGGCTACAACCTCGATGCGTTGACGCCGGAAGGGCGCGCCGCCGGGCGCGGCAACCTGGCGCGGCTGCTGGTGGGCAGCGAGGGCACGCTCGCCTTCTCCGCGGCACTCGACCTCAAGCTCTGGCCGATCAAGCCCCGGAAAGTGCTGGGTATCTGCCAGTTCCCCAGCTTCCGCCGCGCGATGGAAGCCTCCCGTCATCTCGTCACGCTGGATCCGGAGGCGGTGGAGTTGGTGGATCGCACGATGATCGACCTCGGCCGGTCGATCCCGATCTATCGCGACACCATCGACGCCATCCTGATCGGTGAGCCGGACAGCCTGCTGATCGTCGAGTTCCATGGCGATGACGACGCCGCGCTGATGCAAGGGCTGGAGCGGCTGGAGGAGATGATGGGCGACCTCGGCCTGCCCGGGCAGGTCGTCCGCATCGTCGATCCCGGCTTCCAGGCCAAGGTGGCCGAAGTCCGCGAAGCCGGGCTGAACATCATGATGAGCATGAAGGGGGACGGGAAGCCGGTCTCCTTCATCGAGGATTGCGCCGTCGGGCTCGACGACCTCGCCGACTACACCGACCGCCTGAACGACGTCTTTTCCCGATATGGCACCAAGGGAACCTGGTACGCGCATGCCAGCGTTGGCTGCCTGCATGTCCGCCCCGTGCTGAACATGAAGTCCGGCGAGGACGTCACGAAGATGCGCGCCATCGCCGAGGAATGCTTCGCCCTGGTGCGCGAATACAAGGGCAGCCATTCCGGCGAGCATGGGGACGGCATCGTCCGGTCCGAGTTCAACGAACCGATGTTCGGCCCCCGTATCGCCCGCGCCTTCGAGGCCGTGAAGGACGCCTTTGACCCGGCGACGGCCGCGCTGCCGCATGGCCTGCTGAACCCGAACCGCATCGTCCATCCCCCCCGCATGGATGACCGTTCGCTGTTCCGCTACGGGCCTGGCTACACGCCCGCTGCCATCACCCCCGCGCTCGACTGGTCCGCCTGGCCGGGCCCGCAAGGCGGGCTGCTGGGCGCGGTCGAGATGTGCAACAACAACGGCACCTGCCGCAAATTCGATGCCGGCACGATGTGCCCCTCCTACCGCGCGACGCGGGACGAAAAGCACCTGACGCGGGGCCGCGCCAATACGCTGCGCCTCGCGCTGACCGGCCAGATCGAGGGCGGACTGGCGTCCGATGCGGTGGCGGAGGCGCTGGAGCTTTGCGTGGGCTGCAAGGGCTGCAAGCGCGAATGCCCGACCGGCGTGGACATGGCGAAGTTGAAGATCGAGGCCGCCGCCGCGCGCAACGCGCAGCAAGGCCCGCGCCTGCTGGACCGCATCATCGCCACCATGCCGCGCTGGGCGCCCTTCGCGGCCATGCTGCCCATCCTCGCCAATGCGCGGGACATCATCCCGGGCGGCAAGGCTCTCTCGGCCGCGATGCTCGGCCTGGCGTCCGGCCGCAGCCTGCCGCGGTTCCGGCTCGACGCATTCCATGATTGGGAATGTCGCGCGCCGGATGGCAGGGCAGGGGAGGTCATCCTGCTGCCGGACCTGTTCAACCGCTATTTCGAGCCGGAGAACCTGCGCGCCGCGCTGCGGGTGCTGCGTGCCGCGGGGGCAGACCCAGCCGTGGCGCGCCCGGCGCGCGGCATGCGGCCGCTGGATGAGGGGAGGACCTATCTCGCCGCCGGCATGGTGGAGGCCGCCCGCGCCGAGGCCCGCCGTACCCTCGCTGCGCTGTCCGCCTTCGAGAGCCCGGTGCTCGGCCTGGAGCCGTCCTGCCTGCTGACGCTGCGCGACGAATTTCTGTCGTTGCTGCCCGGCGAGGCGGCGGAGAAGCTGGCGGCGCGCGCCATGCTGGTGACGGAGTGGCTGGCCAAGGCAAAGCCCACGCTGCGCCTGAAGCCGATCGGTCCCTTGGGCGGGGTGGAAGCGCATATCCACGGGCATTGCCACCAGAAGGCATTCGATGCCTTCACCCCCGCCGTCGCCATGCTGGCGGCGATCCCTGGGCTGAAGGTGGTGCCCATCACCTCCTCCTGCTGCGGCATGGCCGGCGCCTTCGGCTATGAAGCCGCGAAGCTGCCGGCCTCCATCGCCATGGCGGAGCTTTCGCTTTTGCCGCATCTGCACAAAGTTGCGGGCAGCGCCTTCGTGGTGGCGGATGGCACCTCCTGCCGCCACCAGATCGCGGACCTCGCGGGGCGGCAGGCGCTGCATTCGATTTGCCTCCTGGACAGGGCCTTGGCATGAACGACGACGCGCAACGCCTGCTGGATTTCTGGTTCAGCGATGGCCCCGCCACCTGGCGCCAGGCCTGGTTCCGCAAGGACGATGCCTTCGACGCGACTCTCCGCGCGCAGTTCGGCGCGTTGGTCGCCCCGGCACGGGATGGCGCGCTGGATGACTGGGCGGCGACGCCGGAGGGAACGCTCGCGCTGCTGCTGCTGCTGGATCAGTTGCCGCGCAACCTGCATCGCGGCAGCGCCGAGGCCTTCGCCTCCGATGCCCATGCCCGCGCCGTCGCCCGCGATGCCGTGCTGGCCCGTGGGCTCGACCGCGCGCTCAACCCGGTGCAGCGCATCTTCCTCTATCTGCCTTTCGAGCATGGGGAGGCGATGGTGGACCAGGACCTTTCCGTCGCGTTGTTCGAGGGGCTGCGGGATGCACCGGGGATGGCCGCGCCGGGGGCGGCGATTGATTTCGCCTGGCGCCACCGTGCCGTGATCCAGCGCTTCGGACGCTTTCCGCATCGCAACGCCGCCCTCGGCCGGGCCTGCTCGCCGGCGGAACAGGCGTGGCTCGATGCGGGTGGCGGGTTCTGAGCGTCTTCCGCCCCGTCTCATTATCCGGCATGCTGCGACGCGGGATCGGCTGATGGTGGGGGATAGGGTGATGCGGAACGACAGGGCGGCGCTATTCGCCTGTTGCACCCTCTCGCTTGCGGCAGTGGGTGGGCCTGCCATGGCGCAACAGCCGCCGGCGGGATTCTACGTCGCGGCCGGGATCGGGGCGAATATCCCCTCCGGCGCTTCGGCTGAGCCGCGTGGCGCCATCCGCAACACCCTGGGCAACCAGGAAGGCCAGCTTCGCCTCAGCATCCTGCCGGCGGGGGTGATGTCGCTGGGCTATGGCTTCGGCAATGGCATCCGGGTCGAGCTGGAAGGCAGCGTCCGCGTCAATACGGTAGACCGCGTGACCGGCTTTTCCACCATGAACCCGATGACGCAGGCGCAGGGCCAGTTGTGGAACTTCGGGGCGATGGCGAATGGCTTCATCGACTTCGATGTCGGCAACCCGAATATCCGCCCCTATGCCGGCCTCGGTATCGGCTACGTCGCCTCGGAATTCCGCGCCTTCCGCGCGGTCGGCAATGGCCAGCGCCTGTCCATCGACAGCACCGACGGCAACCTCGCCTACCAGGCGATCGTCGGCGCCGCCTTCCCGGTGCCCTCCATCCCCGGGCTTTCGGCGACGGCGGAATATCGTTTCCTCGGCATGGTGGGGCCGGACTACAGCGCCACCCTGACCAGCGGTGGCGCCACCCAATCCGGCCGCGTCGAAGTGGCGCCCTATCACCACTCCATCCTGGTCGGCCTGCGCTACAGCATGGGCGGCCCGGCGCCGACGCAGCACATGGCGCCGATCCTGGCCGCCCCGGCGCCCGTCGCGCAGCCGCCGGCACCCATCATGGCCGCCGCCCCGGTGCCGGTGACCCGCAGCTTCATCGTCTATTTCGACCTGCGCAGCTCCGCGCTGACCGCCCGTGCGCGGGAGGTGGTGGCGGAAGCCGCCCAGGCCGCGCGCGCCGGCGGCACGACCAGGATCGAGGTCGGCGGCCATACCGACCGGTCCGGCCCCAGCGAGACGAACCGCGCCATTTCGCTCCGCCGCGCCGAGATCGTCGCCGCCGAGTTGCGCCGCCAGGGCGTGCGGCGCCAGGACATCAGCGTGCGCGGCTACGGCGAGACCCAGCCCGCCATGCAGACCGCCGACCGGGTGCGGGAGCAGCAGAACCGCCGGGTGGAAATCATCCTGCGGTAGTCGCCGCGATCGGAGTTGATGACAAACCCTGTCAGCCGTCGCGGCTTCGTCGTGCGATGGACCGAGCTGGGGGTGCCAACCGCGGTGGGCCATCTAGCCATGCTGTCAATTCATCTTTACGCTTCCCGCCATGCGTCGGTGGCCCGCAAGGGCTGAAACGGGAACGCGCGAGGAAAGGCTGGACGGGTCCGCCCGCATGACGAAGCCCGCGGGCCGCATGCGCGACGTCTCCCCCATTCTTTCGAGTCCGCGGCTGCCCCCGCAACTGTAGGCGGAGTGCCTTCTCCACACGCCATTGGGCGCCAGGCCCGAGAAGGCGGAGAAGGCTTCGGGGAGCGATCCTCCCCGGCACTCCGTGAGCCAGGAGACCGGCCGACGCAGAGACGTCCCGCGCGTGCCGGGCGGGGAGCACCGGCGCAACGGAGCGACAGGCAACGGGCAAATGATGCCCGCGGCCGCTCGCATCCGCCTGCGGCGACGACGCCAGTCGTCTGGCGCCCCTGGCAACAGGGGTGCGAGGCATGTCGTCCGTTCGCTTCGAGGTATCCCGATGCGTTATCGCCTTCACCATTTGGCCGCGCCGCTGGCACTCGGCCTGTCCAGCGCCGCCTCGGCCCAGGCACCGGTTGTCACCGCGCTGCCGGAAACCATTGTCACCGCGACCCGCATCCCGACGCCGGCGGAGCGTGTGCCGGCTTCCACCACCATCATCACGCGGGAGGAGATCGAGCAGCGCGGCTACCAGTCCCTCGCTGAGGCGCTGGTCGCCATCCCGGGGCTGCGCATGGTGCAGGCCGGCGGCATCGGGCAGCAGGCCAGCGCCTTCCTGCGCGGCAGCAATTCCCGCCATGTGCTGGTGCTGCTGGATGGCGTGCCGGTGAATGACACCTCGGAGCCCAACGGCGCCTTCAACTTCGGCAATGAACTGTTGGGCGATATCGAGCGGATCGAGGTCGTGCGCGGCCCGGCCTCCTCGCTCTATGGCTCGGGCGCGATCGGCGGCGTGGTGAACCTCATCACCCGGCGGGCGCCGGCCAATACGCCGTTCCAGATGTTCGGCGACATCGCCGGCGGCACCGGTGGCACCGGGCGCGGCATGCTGGGGGCGGCTGGCACCACCTCGGCCTGGGACTACCTGGTGGTTGGCCAGGGCTATGCGACACAGGGCAGCGACGCGACACCGCGTCGCTTCAATGCCGATACGCGGGAGACGGAGAGCTTCCGCGCCGGCGCCGGCACAGCCCGCTTCGGCTGGAATGCCGCCCAGGGCACGCGGCTCGAAGGCCTGGTGCGGTGGCGGGAGAATCAGCTCGAACTCGACAACGTCCCGGCCGATGACCCGAACTACCGCGGCAATGACCGTCGCTGGTTCGGCCAGCTGCGCGGGGAGACGACGCTGTTCGACGGCGCCTGGACTACTGGGCTCAGGACCGCGGTGACGGAAGATCGCCGCCGCTACCTCAACCTGCCGGACGGCCGCAGCGCCGCTTCCACCGACGACCTGTTCCGCGGCCAGCGCCAGGTCTTCGACTGGGGCAACCGCGTGGCGCTGGGCGATTTCGGGCCGCTGCGCGAAGCCGGCCTTGCCTTCGGGGCGACGCATGAACGCGAAAGCGTCGATCAGCGCAGCGGATCGCCGAGCTTCCGCACCACCACCAACGCGACGGCGCGCTCCTCCGCGCTGCATGCGGGCGTACAGGCGCAGCTTGCCGGGCGGCTCGACCTCTCGGCCGGGCTGCGCCAGGACATGCCGGAGGATTATGACGGCTTCACCTCCTGGCGTGCCGGCGCCGTGCTGGCGGTGCCGGAGCTGAATTCGCGGGTGCTGGTTTCCGCCGGCACGGCCTTCAAGGCGCCGTCGCTGTATCAGCGCTATGGCCGCATCGGCACGACCTTCCGCGGCAATCCCGACCTCCGGCCGGAGACGTCCTTCTCCACCGAGGCGGGGTTCGAGACGGATATCGCCGCCTTCGACCGGCGCGATGGCATGACCACCAGCGTCACCT
>CANJXD010000290.1 GCA_947478535.1 Acetobacteraceae bacterium | reverse complement strand
GGCAGTGCCGGCATACCCGGCATCATCGCCATCAGCAGCGCACCACCGGCCGCGATCGCCAGCGGCTTCGGCCCACCGCCGAGCTGCAGCGCGATCAGCTCGTCCGCGCGGCCTTCGGCACCCGCCTTGGTCACCACGATACCGGCGGCGACGGAGACGAGCAGCGAGGGGATCTGGCTGATCAAGCCATCGCCGACCGTCAGCAGCGAGAAGGTCTGCACCGCATCGGCCAGCGGCATGCCATGCCGGCCGAGCCCGATGGCCAGGCCACCGATCAGGTTCACGAAGGTCACCAGAATACCGGCGATGGCATCGCCGCGGACGAATTTCGCGGCGCCATCCATCGAGCCGTAGAAGGCGCTTTCCTGTTCCAGGTCACTCCGGCGGCGACGGGCCTCGGCTTCCTCGATCATGCCGGCGGAAAGATCGGCGTCGATCGCCATCTGCTTGCCCGGCATCGCATCGAGGCTGAAGCGCGCGGCCACTTCGGCAATGCGGCCGGAACCCTTGGTCACCACCATGATGTTGACGACGAGCAGGATGGCGAAGACCACCATGCCCACCAGCACGTCGCCACCCATCAGGAAGCCGCCGAAGGCCGATACCACCTGGCCAGCACCGGCCGGGCCTTCATGGCCATGCGTCAGGATGGCGCGCGTCGTCGCGACGTTGAGCGCCAGGCGCAGCAGCGTCGTCAGCAGCAGCACGGTGGGGAAGCTGGTGAATTCCAGCGGCCGTTTCAGGAACAGCGCCACCATCAGCACCAGCACCGAGGAGGTGATGGAGATGGCGAGGCCGAAGTCCAGCAGCATCGTCGGCAGCGGCACCAGCATCACCGCGATCAACGCGATGACGCCGAGGGCCAGGGCAATGTCGCCACCCGGCCTCGCCGAGCTGATCCATCCGGGCATCTTGCCGCGGGCAATGGCGGTCATGGGTTCAATCCACCGCGTAGCCATAGGCCGCCGGCACAGCGAGGCCGGAAGCGCGATAATCCTGGATCTTGTTTCTCAGCGCGCGGATGGAGATGCCGAGAATTTCCGCCGCCCGCGTCCGGTTGCCGAGGCAGTGGGACAGCGTGCCGATGATAAGGTCCCGCTCCACCTCCTCCACCTTCCGCCCGACCAGTGCTTCCACGGCGCCAGCGGCACCCACGGGTGCCACGGCAACGGGCGCGGCGGCTTGCGTCGATGTCGTCAGCTCGATCGCCTCGGGACCGATCTCGGCGCCTTCGGAGAGCAGCACGGCGCGGTGGATCGCATTCTCCAGCTCCCGCACATTGCCGGGCCAGGCATGGGCCATCAGCGCAGCACGCGCGGCCGGGGTGAAGGCGCGGCGGGCAACGCCGTTGGTATCGGCGTAGCGGCGCGCGAACAGCTCCGCCAACGGCAGGATATCGACCGGGCGTTCGCGCAGCGCCGGCAGCCGCAGCCGCACGACATCGAGGCGGAAATACAGATCCTCCCGGAACCGACCGGCGCGCACTTCGGCGGCGAGGTCGCGGTTCGTCGCAGCGAGGATGCGAACATCGACGCGCACCGGGCGCGTGCCGCCGAGCCGGTCGATCTCCCGCTCCTGGATCGCGCGCAGCAGCTTGGCCTGCAGGCGGCCATCCATCTCGCCGATCTCATCGAGCAGCAGCGTGCCGCCATCGGCCTGTTCGAACTTGCCCTTGCGCATCGCGACGGCACCGGAAAAGGCACCCTTCTCGTGCCCGAACAGCTCGCTTTCCAGCAGCGCCTCCGGCAGCGCGGCGCAGTTGAGCGCGACGAAGGCGCCGGTGGCGCGGCGGCTGGTGGCGTGGATGTGGCGCGCCAGCACTTCCTTGCCGGTGCCGCTTTCCCCGGTGATGAGGACAGAGGCCTCGGCCCGCGCCACCTGCGCGGCGCGCGCCATCACGGCGATCATCGCGGGGTCGCGCGCCACCGGCGCGGCTTCCCGCGCGCCATGGCCGGCAGCCGCTTCCAACATCGCCGCGATCAGGTCCGCATCCGGCGGCAGCGGCAGGAAATCCGAAGCCCCGGCGCGCACCGCCGCCACCGCCTCGGCGGAGGCTTCCTCCGGCCCGCAGGCCACGACGGGGCAGGCAATCCGCTCACCCGCCATCGCGCGGATCAGCGCGCCGACATCGTGGCCGACATGGCACAGCACGAGGTCGGCACCGGCCCCCCGCAGATGCGCCATCGCGGAGGACAGCGTATCCGCCTGGGAGATCGCGGCACCACGGGACTGCGCCATGCGCGCCGCCACGCCGAGCGGGCCGGACAGCGCGCCGAGGATGAGCAAGCGCGACATGACGATCAGCCCGCCTTATCCGTCTTGACGATCTCGGTCATGGTCACGCCCAGGCGGTTGTCACCAACCATCACCACTTCGCCACGGGCTACCAGTCGATTGTTGACGTAGATGTCAACCGCTTCGCCCAGCTTGCGATCGAGCTCGATCATCGCGCCGCGGCCAAGCTTCAGCAGCTGGCTCACCTGCATCGTGGCCCGGCCGAGCACGGCGCTGACCTGGACGGGAATGTCGTAGATCGCGCCGAGTTCGGAGGCACTGCCGGTGGCGGCCTTGCGGGGCGCGGGCTCGATCTCCCGCATCTCCTTCAGCTCATCCAGCAGCAGCGGGTTGTGGTTCGTTTCGGTTTCCATGGTCTCTCTCCTCACGCCAGGCCGAAGCCGGCGAAAATGTCCTGAACAGCCGCGATCGCGGCCTGCCGGCGACGCTCCGCCTCGCCACCACGCCAGGCGATGCGCGCGTCACCGCGCGCCACCGCCGGGTCCGGCTTCACATCGACGCGCGGTTCATGCGCGAAATGCGCCGCCACCAGTTCCGCCAGCGCCGGGGCGACGCGCAGCGTCACCTGCGGCTCCTCCGCCAGGTGCGGCAGCAGCGTCTCCGCGAAGCGGATCACCTCCGTCTCGCCGCAGCGATCGGCGAGTGTCGGCAGCGCCGCCGCCACCGCCGCCAGCGCGGCGCGCGCCACGGCCTGCGCGGTCTCCCGCGCCACCGCGCGGGCGTCCTCGGTCGCCAGCGCCAGGGCGGAGGCCGCTTCCTTCAGCGTCACCGCCGCCGCCGCCTGGATCGACGCCATCGCTTCCTTCCGCCCGGCCGCATGGCCCGCGACCAGGCCGGCCTTGCGCGCCTCGGCCAGCAGGCCGGGCAGCGGGTCGATCTTCGGGGCCGGCTGCGGTTCCGGCGCCAAGGCCGGAAGCGGGGCCGGGGCGTCGAAATCGTCGAGGTTCACCATGTAGGGGGAGGCCGGGCGCACCGCCGTGCCGCGCAGCACCTCCGGCTTGAAGGCCGCGGCCCAGCCGGCGCCGCCTTCATCGGGCGTGCTCATTCGACCATCATCTCCGCGCTGTTGTCGTTCAGGCGGATCGCACCCTGCTGCGCCAGGTCCTTGGCCATCGCGACGATGGAGGCCTGCGCGTCCTCGACATCGCGCAGCCGCACCGGCCCGAGGGCGCCGATATCGTCGCGCAGCATGCGGCCGGCACGTTCGGACATGCCGCCCAGGAACATCTCCCGGATGTGCTCGGAGGCCCCCTTCAGCGCGATCGCCAGCTTGTCCTTCTCCACCGCGCGCAGCAGCGTCGGGATGCTGGCGGGCTCCAGGCGCTTCAGGTCATCGAAGGTGAACATCAGCTTGCGGATGCGCGCCGCACTTTCGGTGGACGCCGTCTCCAGCGAGCCCATCAGGCGATTTTCCGTGCTGCGGTCGAGGTTATTGAAGATCTCGGCCATCAGCTCATGCGGATCGCGCCGCGCGCTGCGCGCCAGGTTCGACATGAACTCCGCCTTCAGCGTGCGCTCCACGCCCTCCAGCGCCTCGGGCGCCGGGCTTTCCATGCGCAGCATCCGCATCACCACTTCCATGCCGAAGGTATCGGGCAGCAGCGACAGCACGCGTGCCGCATGGTCCGGCTTGATGCGGGACAGCACGACGGCGACGGTCTGCGGGTATTCGTTCTTCAGATAGTTCGCGAGCACGCCTTCATTCACGTTGCCGAGCTTGTCCCACATGGTCCGCCCGGCGGGGCCGCGCAGTTCTTCCATGATCTGGCCGACGCGTTCCTTGGGCAGCGAGCGCAGCAGCATCCGCTCCGTCGCTTCCCAGCCGCCGAGCAGCGCGCCGGCCTGGCCCATCTCGCGCGCGAATTCGTTGCACAGCGCCTCCACGTCATCGGCGGAGATGCTGCCAAGGGAGGCCATGGCCATGGAGACATCGCGGACCTCGTCATCATGCATCTTGCCGAGCAGGGAGGCTGCGCGTTCCTCACCCAGCGCCAGCATCAGCACGGCGGCCTTCTGCGGGCCGGGCAGTCCGGCGGCGCGCCGAGTTGCGGTGGAGATGGACATCACTTGCGTTCCTCAGGCGACAGCCAGCGACGGATCAGGGCCAGCGCCTCATCGGGGTTCGCCTCGACCAGGGCGGCGACGCGGTTGAGGGAGGACGCCTTGAGCGAGCCATCCACCATTGCGACATCGACCATGGCTTCCGGTGCGGTACGGTCATTGGCAATCCGCGGCACGGCGCCATTGGCCGGCGTCACCGCGTCGTCGCCCATCTCGGCACCCATCGCGCCACCTATTGCACCCGCGGCACCGGCCAGCGCACCGGCGGATTGCTGTTCCAGGGACGCGGTCAGGCGCGCCACCATCGGCCGGCCGAGCAGCAGCAGGGCGGCGAGCGCCACCAGGGCGAGCAGGGCGCTTTCGGCCAGGCGGGTTACCACCGCCGGTGTCATCAGCCCGGCAAGCAGTGCCGCCGCTTCATCCTGCACCGGCACCGCCACCGGGTCGGCAAAGCGCAGGCTGACGACTTCCAGGCGATCGCCACGGCGTTCATCGAAGCCGATCGCACCGCGAACCAGGGCAGCGATGCGGTCCAGTTCTTCCCGGGTCCTTTCGCGGAACCGCAAGGGCTGGCCGGGCTCGGCCGCTTCGGTCACGCCATCCACCAGCACCGCGACGGACAGGCGCTTCAGCACCGGGGCCTGGCGTTCCGTGGTGCGGCTGGTGCGGCCGATCTCGTAGTTGGTGGTCTCGTCCTGCCGGCTTTCCTGCGATTGCGGGCCGGAGGATTGCGTGGTCGGCGCGCCGGGCAGCTGGTTGGCGACGGAGACGTTCTGCGCCTCCCCATTCCGGCTGCTCTCGGTGTGGGACTGCGTGCTGCGCGGCACCTGGTTGTCCGGGTCGAACCGCTCCTCGGTCACCTGCACGCGGTCGGTGTCGAGATCGACGGTCGCCTCGACGCGCACCCGGCCCATGCCGAGGCTGCGTTCCAGCATTTCCTCGACGCCACGGGCGATGCGCATTTCCTGGGCGCGCTTCAGCTCCTCGGCGGTCAGCGCCAGGCCCTGGGCCGAGTTCGGCAGTGCCTGGCCGCCACGGGCCAGCAATTCGGCGCGGCCATCGACGATGGAGACGTTCTGCGGCCGCAACCCGGGGACAGCGGCGGAGACCAGGTGCAACACGGCCTGCACGCCTTCGCGGTCCAGCCGCTGGCTGCCGCGCATCTACAGCACGACGGAGGCCTGCGCCTCCCCGCGTTCGCGGGAGAAGGGCTCGCGCCGCGGCATCACGAGGTGGACGCGGGCGGCGTTGACGCCTTGCAGCGTGCGAATGGACCGGGCGATTTCCCCTTCCAGGGCGCGCACGCGGTTCATGTCCTGCTGGAAGGGCGTGGTGGTCAGGCCGCCGGAGCGGTCGAAGATCTCGTAGCCGACGGACCCGCCGGCGGGGATGCCATCGCGGGCGAGTTGCAGGCGAAGGCGGGCCACCTGCTCGGCCGGCACCATCACCTCAGACCCGGTCTGGGACAGGCGAAAGGGCACGCGGGCCCGCTCCAGGGAAGCCACGACCTGCGCGGCATCGCGCTGGTCGAGCTCGCCATACAGCAGCGCCACCGGCGGCTCCGCGCTGCGAAGCGCCAGGAAGCCGATCGCGCCCAGCGTCGCCACGGCCACGCCAGCCAGGGCGGCGAGGCGCACAACGCCAAGGCCGCGCAGAACGGCCAGAAGGTTGCCGAGGCCACCCATCACCGCCTCGCCTTCGATCCCGTGAGCCGCGCGTCAGACATTCAAACCCCCGCTGCGGCGTCCTGCCGCGCAGTCGGCAATCTCTGCCGGGTGCCTTTACCGCCTGTTAACCAGGGATCGTCCCGGCGGCAGGTCAGAACGCTTTGTTGACGGGGCCACCTCAGCGTCCGAAGCCGCCCGCCACGCCGGCGGGAGGAGATAAGTTCTGACGCGTTATCAAAGGGATGGACCGGCAGTGCAGGCGTGCCGTACCGGCCATTTCCCGTATCGGGGCCGTGCTGGCGGCCCCGCCCGCGCCCTGCCCCACCCGGCATGTGGTGCCGGAACCCCTGCCTGGGCGGGCCAAACCCGCCCCAGGCTGCGTTAACGAATTCGCCGCAGGCTGTCGAAACCGGCGCTCAGCGCGCCGATGGCAAGCTGCACCGTCTCCCCATTCTGGGAAACGCCGGTGACCGTGCCGGCCACCACGCTCGGCAGCGTGCCGCGCGGCGCGCCTTCCTGGTCGAGTCCCTGCACCGTCAGGCGGTAATTGCCATCCGACAGCGCCCGCCCGCGGGCATCCTTGCCATCCCAACTCCAGCCGGACGCGGTGGTACCGAGGGTGACGACCTGTTCGCGCACCACGTTGCCGCTGGCATTGGCGATGGCGATTCGGGCGCGCGTCGCCCCGGCGGCGTCCGCCAGAGTCGGCACCCGCACTTCCTGCGCCGCCCCGCCGAGCAGGGAGAGGGTGGAGGAGGTGACCTCCGCCTGCTTGCCCACCAGGTTGGCGCCGGAGACGAGCGAGGTGGAACGCTGCAGGCCGAGCATCGCTTCCATATGCGCGTTGGTCGCGATCTGCTGCTCGACGCCGGAGAACTGCGCGAGCTGCTGCGTCAGCTCATTCGGGTCGAGCGGTTTGGTCGGGTCCTGGTTGCGCAACTGCGTGGTCAGCAGCTTCAGGAAGGTCTGCATATCGCCGGCGATGCCGCGCGCGGCGGTGGCGGCGGCGGAACTCGTCGCGGCATTGGCGGAGGCCGCGGCAGCGTTCGCGGCCGTGGCGCCGCTGGTGGCTGTGGTGACGGCGGTGGCGAGGGAGGTCATCGTCCTGACGAGCCTTTCAGAGTGCGAGGTCAAGAAGGCCCGGGGCGCGGACACGCCCCTGGGCCATGGCCGCGGCAAGCCGGGACTCGGCCTCGCCGCGTTGGGAGGTGGTCGCCCAGGGTGAGCGCGGCGCGGGGTTGCGGTCCTGCTGGC
>CANJXD010000289.1 GCA_947478535.1 Acetobacteraceae bacterium | reverse complement strand
TCACACCAAGACCGCGATCATCGCCGCACTGGTCAACCTCGAAGCAGGGTTCCTGCCCTGCTGACCGAGGCCCTGCTGACCGAGGGCGCCGGCCACGGCCAGCACGGCCGCACCAAAATCACGCAACTTTCGCAACAAGTCTAATGATGTGCTGGGCGGCGATGGCGGCAATGACCTGCTGCGCGGCGGCAGCGGGAGGGACAGGCTGGCGGGCGGCTCCGGCAATGACACGCTGGAGGGCGGCGACGATGGCGATGTGCAGTCGGGCGATGCCGGCGATGATTCGCTCCGCGGCAATGGCAGCGGCGACACGCTGATGGGTGACCTCGGCAATGACGTGATGGGCGGGGATGGCGGTGACGACGTGCTGCGCGGCGACGAGGGCATGGACACGCTGCGCGGTGGCGTCGGCGCGGATTCGCTATCCGGTGGCGAGGGCAATGACAGCTTCGGCGGCGATGCCGACGCCGATACGGTGTTGGGCGGCGCGGGGGATGACACCGCCTATGGCGGCCTCGGCAATGACAGCCTGCTCGGCGGCCTCGGCGACGACAAGCTGCGCGGTGATGTGGGGGATGATGTCCTGGCCGGGGAGGACGGGACCGACAACCTTGATGGCGGCGATGGCGCGGACCTGATCGAGGGCGGGCTGGGTGATGATTCGCTCGCCGGCCAGGCGGGTGCGGATTCGCTGCGCGGCGGCGAGGGGCTGGACCGGATGACCGGCGGCGACGACGCCGATGGGATGCTGGGCGGGCGTGGCGACGACTGGATGGATGCGGGATCGGGCAATGACAGCCTGCTCGGCGGCTTCGGGGCGGATACGCTGCGGGGCGGCACGGGGGATGACCTGCTGGTCAGCCGCAGCGATGCCGGGGAGCCCCTGCCGGTGGGCGGGGGCGCGCGGGTGCTACCCGTGCTGGCCGATGCCGTGAACGACGTATTGCGGGGCGATGCGGGGGCCGACCTGTTCCGCTTCGACTTCCTCCTGGGGGCTACGGCGGAGACGGCCGCGCGCTACCTCGGGGCGGGCGGGCGCGTGGATTGGGCGGCGCTGGCGGCGGGCGAAAGCCAGGCGGCGCATGGGCGCTGGCTGGATGGCATCGGTGCCGATGTCATTACCGATTTCAGCACCGCCTCGGGCGATGCGATCCAGGTGCGCGGCTTCGGTGTGGCGCTGGCGGGCATCACCTATCGGGACCTGAACGGTGACCGGGTGGCGGAGAGCATCCTGCGCTTTTCCGCCGGCGCCGGCGGCGATGATCTCGGCACCGTGACGGTGTTCGGAGACCGGGTGACGGCGGCGATGGTGCGGCTGGATGCCGCGGCGGTGCTGGGCGCCTACGAGACCCCGGCGGGGGCGCCGCAGAATTTTGAGGACGCCTGGTCGGTCTTCGGCGTCTGAGGGCAGGAAACCAACCTCCGGCGCCGCCAGCCGAGCGCCAAAAACAAAACCGGCGGGGTTGCCCCCGCCGGTTCGTCACACGCCGGTGGCCGAAGCCCCGGTTCAGCTATGCGCCAGGATCGCCAGCAGCAGCAGCGCCACGATGTTGGTGATCTTGATCATCGGGTTCACGGCGGGGCCGGAGGTGTCCTTGTAGGGATCGCCCACGGTATCGCCGGTCACCGCGGCCTTGTGGGCCTCGGAACCCTTGCCGCCGAAATGGCCTTCCTCGATGTACTTCTTGGCGTTGTCCCAGGCGCCGCCGCCGGTGGTCATGGAGACCGCGACGAAGAAGCCGGTGACGATGACGCCGAGCAGCATGGCGCCGAGTGCCGAGAAGGCCGCCGCCTTGCCGCCGATCAACAGGATGACGAAGAAGACAACGATCGGGCTGAGCACCGGCAGCATCGAGGGGATGATCATCTCCTTGATCGCGGCCTTGGTCAGCATGTCCACCGCGCGGCCGTAATCCGGCTTTTCCGCCCCGGTCATGATGCCGGGGTGTTCGCGGAACTGCCGGCGGACTTCCTCCACCACCGCGGTGGCGGCGCGGCCGACGGCGGTCATCGACATGCCGCCGAACAGATACGGCAGCAGGCCACCGAACAGCAGGCCGACCACGACGAACGGGTCGGACAGGCTGAAATTCATCACCCCGATCCCCGCGAAGTACGGGTAGGTCTGCGGGTTGGCGATGAAGTAGTTCAGGTCCTGCGTATAGGCCGCGAAGAGCACCAGCGCGCCGAGGCCCGCCGAGCCGATCGCATAGCCCTTGGTCACCGCCTTGGTCGTGTTGCCCACGGCGTCGAGCGCATCGGTGGAGACGCGCACTTCCTTGGGCAGCCCGGCCATCTCGGCGATGCCGCCGGCATTGTCCGTCACCGGGCCGAAGGCATCGAGCGCCACCACCATGCCGGCCAGCGCCAGCATCGTCGTCGTCGCGATGGCGATGCCGTAGAGTCCCGCGAGACCGTGGGCCGACAGCACGCCGGCGATGATGATCAGCGCCGGCAGGGCCGTGCTTTCCATCGAGACGGCAAGGCCGCGGATGACGTTGGTGCCGTGGCCGGTCTGGCTGGCCTCGGCGATGGAGCGCACCGGGCGGAAATCCGTGCCGGTGTAGTACTCCGTCACCACCACGATCGCCGCCGTCACCGCCAAGCCAACCGCACCGCAGAGGAACAGGCTGAAGGCGCCGAAGGTGTGGCTGCCCGCGGTCACCGTGCCGGTGCCGAAGGCGAGGTAGGACAGCGGCAGCAGCACCAGGAGCGACAGCGCCCCGGTGACGATGAAGCCGCGATACATCGCACCCATGATGTTGTTGCTGGGCGGCAGCTTCACGAAATAGGTGCCGACGATGGAGGTGACGACGCAGACCGCGCCGATCGCCAGCGGGAACAGCATGCCGGCCATCCGGGCTTCGGCGGAGAAGGAAATCGCCGCCAGCACCATGGTGGCGACCATGGTCACCGCGTAGGTCTCGAACAGGTCCGCCGCCATGCCGGCGCAGTCGCCGACGTTGTCGCCGACATTGTCCGCGATGGTGGCGGGGTTGCGGGGGTCGTCCTCGGGGATACCGGCTTCGACCTTGCCGACCATGTCGCCGCCGACATCGGCGCCCTTGGTGAAGATGCCGCCGCCGAGGCGGGCGAAGATGGAGATGAGGGAGGCGCCGAAGCCCAGCCCTACCAGGCTGTCGATGACGATGCGGCTATTCGCCGCCATGCCGCCGATCGGCACCAGGATCGTGAAATAGGCCGCGACGCCGAGCAGCGCGAGGCCGGCCACCAGCATGCCCGTGATGGCGCCCGACTTGAACGCGACATCAAGCCCCGCCGCCAGCGACTGCGTCGCCGCCTGGGCAGTGCGCAGATTGGCCCGGACCGACACGTTCATGCCGATGAACCCTGCCGCGCCGGACAGGATGGCGCCGATCAGGAAGCCGATACCCACCGCAAAGGCGTGGCCGCCGAAGCCAAAGGCCGCGAGGATGAGCACGAACAGCACAGCACCGACGATCCCGATGGTGATGTACTGGCGCTTCAGGTAGGCCGAGGCGCCTTCCTGGATGGCCTTGGCGATTTCTTGCATTCGCGCATTGCCGGGATCCCGGCTCAGCACGTCCTTTGCCGTCACCACACCGTAGGCGATCGAAAGCGCCCCCAAGGCGATGATCAGCAACATTGACAGCATGATCAACTTCGACGTCCCCCTTCTTCGTCCCGGCAATCCGGGCGTGCTTGATCCCACGGCTGAGGCCGGGCCAATGGCGCGGGGAGGCGCCAACGCCGGCCTCCATCGAAGGCCGGGCGAAGCTTGCAGCCCGGTTTGCCAACTGGCAACGCCGCGCTTTCGTCGAAGGACAGAAAAAGTGGCGCTGGCAGCCGTTTTCCGGCCGCCAGCGGCGTCAGGACCCGCGGGGGAGGCTTATTCCTTGGCGGCCTTCTGGTAGGCGGCCATGGACGAAAGGATGATTTCCGCCGCCTCGCTGGCCGGACCCCAGCCGCGCACCTTCACCCACTTGTCGGATTCGAGGTCCTTGTAGGTGGCGAAAAAATGCTCGATCGAGGCGCGGGTGATATGCGGCAGTTCCTCGGCGCTGGTCACGCCCGAATACATCGGGTGGACCTTGTCATGCGGCACGCAGACCAGCTTTTCGTCCGAGCCCGCTTCGTCTTCCATATGAAGCACGCCGATCGGCCGGGCGCGGATGACACAGCCGGGCACCACCGGGGCGGGGGTCAGCACCAGCACATCGGCCGGGTCGCCGTCATCGGCCAGGGTCCCGGGGATGAAGCCGTAAGCGGCCGGGTAAGCCATGGGCGTGAACAGGAAACGGTCCACCACGACGGCGCCGCTGTCCTTGTCCAGCTCATACTTGACCTGGCTGCCCTGGGGGATCTCCACCACCACATTGACGTCATGCGGGGGGGCCTTGCCGGTCGGGATTTTTGCCAGGTTCATGGGTAGGGGCCTCACATCGGGACAGGCCGCTTCTCTAGCCGGTCTCGTTCGGAGACGCGACCCCCGCGGCCTTCGCCCATCGGTGATTGCAGCAGCCCATCGCCGATAGGCGACCGCCGCAGCTTGCCTGCCGCACGGCGGGGGATCACCATGGTTTCACCGTCTGGGGGGACCAACACGATGCAACGCCGCCTGATGCTCGCCGCCATCCTCGCCGCGGTGGCGCTGTTACCCGCGGCGGGTCGCCTGGCGGCGCAGACCGCTCCGGCTGCTGCCGCGACCGAAATCGTGGAAAAACGCAGCTTCGAGGCCGGCAGCTACACGACGCGGGGTGGTGCCACGATCCCGAATGTCCGCATCGGCTACCAGACTGCCGGGCGGCTGAATGCCACCGGCGACAATGCGGTGCTGATCGGCCATTTCTTCTCCGGCAACAGCCACGCCTTCGGGCGCTACGCCGAAGGCCAGCCGGCGGGGTACTGGGACGCCATCATCGGCCCTGGCAAGGCGATCGATACCAACCGGTTCTTCGTCATCGCCTCCGACACGCTGGTGAACCTGAATGTGCGGGACGGCCGCACCGTCACCACCGGGCCGGCGACGATCAACCCCTCCACCGGCCGCCCCTGGGGGCCGAAATTCCCCGTGGTCTCGATGCGCGACTTCGTCGAGGTGCAGAAGCGCCTGCTGGACAGCCTCGGCGTTCGCCGCCTCGCGCTGGTGGCCGGTGCCTCCATGGGGGCGCTGCAGACCATCGAATGGGCCGCCGCCTATCCGGAGATGGTGGACCGCGTCATGCCGGTGATCGGCAGCGGCGAATTCGACCCCTGGATGATCGCCTGGCTCGACATCTGGGAGGCGCCGATCCGGCTCGACCCGAATTTCAACAATGGCGACTGCTACACCGCCGGCCGCGAGCCGCCGCTGCGCGGGCTGGCGGAGGCGCTGAAGATCGTCACCGTCCAGGCGCAGGACCGCCCGGCCCTGGCCCGCTTCGGCCGGCGCGTGGCCGAAGGGCAGGACCCCGCCCGCAACATCCGCGACCGCTTCGAGGTGGAGCGCGTGCTGGATGAGGCGTCGCTCGCCCGCGCCCGGGTCTCGGACGCCAACCACTTCATCTACCTGGCGCGGGCCAACCAGTTGTATCTGCACGAATACGCCTCCACCGAGGCGGCGCTGTCGCGCAGCCGGGCGCGCTGGTTCGTGGCCGCGACGGCGACCGACCGGGTGTTCATGATGGACTACAACCGGGAAATGGTGGCGCTGCTCGAACGCCTCGGCCGCCCGGTGGAGTTTGCCGAGATCACGGGGCCGCTCGGCCACCTGAACGGGGTTGTGGGCATGGCGCCGCTGGCGGAGCGGATCAGGGCCTTTCTCGGGAACTAGCTGCCCGCCCCGCCGCGGGGAGATGAAACTGGCGGTACCTCCCGCTTTGGGGGGATGATTTTGGCTTCATGCCAATTTTCGGGGCATGAACTAGGCCCCGCAGCCAGTCCTGGCGCGATATGTTGGCCTCGCGCGGCGTGGCGGGAGGTCAAACCGGTGCCACGCCCCTTGGCAGGGGCGATGCTCCCGCGCGATGCTCCCGCCCCATGATCCGGATCGGGAGTTCCCCCATGCGCCTCTACGCTCTTGCCGCGGCGGCCTTGCTCGCCGCCGGTCCCGCCCTTGCCCAGGGTAGTGGCGCGGCCGGTGGCCGCATGACGCTGCAGGCCTATGCCGGCATCTTCAAGGACAACTACACCCAGACCGTGGTCGCGCCCTTCACCACGCGCACCGGCACCCAGGTGCAGTATTTCGAGGGTGGCACCAGCGCCCAGATGCTCGGCACGCTGCGCGCCCAGCGGGCCGATCCGCAGATTGACCTTGTCATCATGGATGTCACCACCGCCGCCATCGCCTGTGCGGAAGGGCTGGTGGAGCGGATCGACGCCACCACCCTGCCGGTGATCGCCGAACTGGATGATCAGGCACGGAGTTCCGGCGGCGCCTGCGGCCCGGCCGTGACCTATGACCACCTGGTGATGGTCTATGACACCCGCGCGGTGGTGCCGGCGCCGACGCGCTGGGCGGCGATGTGGGAGCCGCAGCATCGTGGCCGCATTGCGCTGTCCGCCCCGCCGAACATCCAGGGCCTGGCGATGACGGCGATCCTTGCGCATGCGAATGGCGGGGCCTGGCAGAATATCGGCGCGGCGATGCCGAGGCTGCGGGAGATCGCGCCGGCGGTGCAGACCTTCGACCCGAACCCGGATGGCTACACGCTGATCCTGAACGACCAGGTGCGTTTCGCCACCGGCTGGAATGCCCGCGCGCAGCTCTACCGGGACCAGTCGCAGGGCCGCATCGGCGTCTCGCTGCCGGAAGAAGGCACGGTGTTCCAGATCAACACCATCAACATCGTCGCCAATGGAAAGAACCGGCCGCAGGCGCTGGCACTGATGGCGCATGCGCTTTCCGCCGAACCGCAGAAGGCCTTCACGGAGCGCATGTTCTACGGCCCGACCAACAGCCGCGCGCAGGTCTCGCCGGAAGCGATGGCCCGCACGGCGCTGGCCCCCGAATTCCGCAACCGCGTCATCCCGCTCGACTGGACCGAGATGGTGCGGCTGCGCGATACCTGGAACCAGCGCTGGCGGCGCGAGGTGATCTCGGCTTCCGGCCGTTGAGCCATCTTCGCCTTGAGACGCTGACGCGACGCTTCCCCGGCACCGCCCATCCGGCGGTGGATGGCGTGTCGCTGGAATTGCCGCAGGGCGCGCTGATCGCCCTGCTGGGGCCGTCGGGCTGCGGCAAGACCACCCCGCTGCGGATGATCGCGGGCCTCGAAGTGCCGGATGCCGGGCGTATCCTGGTTGGTGGCCAGGACGTG
>CANJXD010000288.1 GCA_947478535.1 Acetobacteraceae bacterium | reverse complement strand
CCTCGCGCCGATCCTGGCGGAGGAGGTCTACGCGCGGCTCGCGCAGATCAGCGCGGGCGGCATGACGGTGCTACTGGTTGAGCAGAACACGGCGATGGCGCTCTCCATCGCGAGCCGCGCCTACGTGCTGGAACACGGGAAGATCGTGCTGAGCGGCTCGGCCGCCGAGCTGGCGTCGCACCCGCGCGTGCGCGAAGCCTATCTCGGTGCGTGAACGGATCAGGCGATGAATTTCGACATCAGCGCCGAGCAGCAGGAAATCCTGCGCTCCATCGACCGATTCATGGCGCGCAGCTTTCCGCCGGAGCAGGTGCGACGCTACGACCTGGCGCATGAGACGCCGCGCCACCTGCTGCCCGGTTTCGCCGAGCTCGGCATCCTGGGCATCGCCTTCCCCGAAGCCCATGGCGGGCTGGACGGTGATTGGCGCACGGTGGCGCTGGTGCAGGAACGGCTTGGCCGGCACGCTTCCATCGCGGCGGCGCTTTACAGCATCACGGTCGATTTCGGCGGCATGTCGCTGCTGATCTATGGCTCGGAGGCGCAGAAGGCGCGCCTGCTGCCCGAGCTGATCGCCGGGCGCGCGCAATTCTCGCTCGCACTGACGGAACCGCAGGCCGGCACCGATGCCGCGGCCATCGTCACCACCGCGCGGCGCGACGGCGATGGCTGGCGCATCAAGGGCCGCAAGAGCTGGATCAGTTGCGCCGATACCTCAGACTGGCTGGTCACGCCCTGCCGCGCGCCGGGCACGAGCGGGCGCGACGGTGTCTCGATCCTGCTCGTCCCACGCGACGCGCCAGGCATCCACATGACGAAGCTGCCCAAGATCGGCAACAACTCGCTCACCTCCTGGGACATCGCCTTCGACGACGTGTGGGTCGCCGGCGACGCGCTGATGGGCACCGAGGGCGAGGGCTTTCGCGATCTGATGTCCACGCTGATGTACAGCCGCGCCGGCCAGGCAGCGAATGCGATCGGCCAGGCGCAGGCCGCCGTCGATCTGGCCGTGGCGCATGCGAAGGAACGTCGTGCCTTCGGCGCACCGCTGACGCAGTTCCAGGTGCTGCGGCACCGGCTGGTGGACATGCAGCTGCGCGTCGATCAGGCGCGGCTGCTGCTGTATCGCCTGGCCTGGATGCTCGACGAGGGCCAGCGCTGCCGGCGCGAATCCGCGCAGGCCAAGATCGCGGCCTCGGAGGCGCTGCAATACGTGACGCATCACGGCATGCAGATTCTGGCAAGCACCGGCTATGCCGAGGAAAGCGACATGAACCGCTACTGGCGCGACGGACGCCTGCTGAGTTTCGGCGAGGGCGCGAACGAGATGCTGCGCGACCTGATTGGCCGGGAGATGGGGCTTTGATCGCCGACAACTTCGCCGACCTCGTGCGCATGAATGCGTTGCGCTTCCCGGCGAAAACCGCACTGGTCGATGGCGCAAGCCGCGTGACCCACGCCGAGCTGCACGCGGCGCTGATGGCGGTGGCCGGCGCGCTGCGTGACCGCGGTGTCGGCCGCGGCGACATCGTCGGTGTGGCGATGCACGACACGCTCGACCATGTGGTGGCGATGCTGGCGGTGATCCGCGTCGGCGCGGTGCTGCTGCCGATGGATGTGCGCTGGACGGTGATCGAGCGCGTCAACGTCGCCGCGGCCTTCGGTGCGACGGCGGTGTTGGCGGACGACAATCTGGCCGAGCGCCTCGGCGCGGTGCCGGTGATCGGCTTCGATCCGGCCTTTCGCGCGCATGCGCCCATTCCGCCGCCGCCCATGGGTGATCTGGATGCGCCGATGGTGCTGTCGCTATCCTCCGGCACCACCGGGCTGCCCAAGGGGCCGATGCTGACGCACCGCCAGATGATGCTGCGCAACCAATCGGAATGGATCGGGCTGGGTTATTCGCAGGACGACGTCTTCCTCTGCGCCACGCCACTCTATTTCGGCGGCGGGCGCGGCTTCACGCTCTCCTACCTCAGCGCTGGGGCGACGGTGGTTCTCGCGCCGCCGCCGCTCAAGCTGCCGGACCTCGCCGCCATCATCCGGCGCGAGGGGGCGACGACCTGCTTCCTGGTGCCCACCCAGTTGCGGCGCCTTGCCGCCGAGAGCGAGGCGGTGCGCGAGGCCTTCCGGCGGCTGCGGCTGATCGTCTCCAGCGGCTCCGCGCTCCACCAGCATGAGGCCGAGGCGCTGCGCGGCACGGCCTCGCGCATCCTGAACCTCTACGCCTCGACCGAGGGCGGGGCGGTTTCCATCCTCTACCCGGGCGAGGAAGGCGCGGGTTCGGTCGGGCGGCCGGCGCTGGGCTCCACCGTGTCGATCGCCACTGAGGAGGGCGAGGCGCTCGGGTCGGGCCAGACCGGCCTGATCCGACACCGCGCGCCCTGGCATCCCGCGGGCTTCCACAACAACGCGACCGAGACGGCGCGCTGGTTCCGCGACGGCTGGTACTATACCGGCGATGTCGGCCACCTCGATGCGGCGGGCTTCCTGCACATCACCGGGCGCGTGAAAGACATGATCATCCGCGGCGGCGTTAACATCTATCCCGACGAGATCGAGGCCGCGGTGATCGCCCACCCGGCGGTGGCGGACGCCTCCGTCATCGGCCTGCCGGCGGGCGCGCTGGATGAGGAAGTGGTTGCCTTCTACGTCGCCGCCGGCACGGTCAGCCCCGAGGCGCTGCGCGCGCATTGCCAGGCGAGGCTCGCCCCCTACAAGGTGCCAAGCGCCTTTCACGCCGTGGAGGAACTGCCGCGCAACCCCGGCGGCAAGGTTTTGAAGGCGGTGTTGCGGCAGCGCCTGGAGGCGGCAACGCCCTAACACCCGTCTGGCACGCGGGGTGCCCGTCGCGGCCATGAGCGCGTGCAGGTCGATATGGCCCCAGGCCGCCCGCCAACCGAAGGGCGAGTTCAGGGACCAGGCCAGGCACAGCGTCGGATTGTCGGACCAGCCGGTAGCGCCCGTGCGCGGATCGAGGATGGTGTCTGCCCCATCCACGATGACGGACAGGCTTGGCGCACCGGAAGGACAAGCCTCGGGCCGCGGCTTGAGGCGCACGGCGAGATAGGCTCGCCCCTGACCACGATGCCCGCGGTCTCTTGGTCGCCGGTGTCCGCCATGACGTTGGCGTTCGCGGCCTGGCCGGGATCGGGCGACAAGCAAGACGCGGTTGCCAGGATCGGCAAGCCTGGGATGTTCTGAGGCTCAAACAAAGCCGGTCAAAGTGGTGATGTTTCTCCCGCGGCGCCATGCCCTGCGTGCCTGTCTTCTCGCCACCGCGGGGTGCGCGCCAACGCGCCGCCTGGGGATTCCGCGGGTACAGAGCGCGGAACCCACATTGGGGGAGCAGCTCGTCCTCGGACCGGAGGAGGGCCCGGTGGCCGGTGTCGCGATCGCGGCATGGAGCCACTTCATCTCCCAGAACCTGAAGCTCGCGCTTACACCAAACGGCCTAATATTTGACCTGTCTTGCCCATTTGAAATTGGTGAGCGAGGTGATGCGGCCGGTCTCGGCGATAAGGCAGTTCCATGCGTCGCAGCAGGCATCGATGATGGCGGCTGTGTCGATGAAAAGCCGACCAGACAGGTATCGGTCGCGCCGGTACTGCCAGACCTTCTCGATGGCGTTCAGCTCTGGCGAGTAGGGCGGCAGGTGGACCAGCGAGATGTTGGGCGGCACATGCAGCGCGTCCGCGGTGTGCCAGCCCGCATTGTCGATCAGCATCACGGCGTGGGTGCGCTCCGGCAGCAGGCCGCTGACCTCGGCGAGCAACATGTTCATGGCGGCGACCGAGACGTGCGGCAGCACGAGCGCGGCACCGGTGTCGCGTGTCGGGCAGACAGCGCCGAAGATGTAGGCCGAGCGGTAGCGCTGATCCTTGACCATCCGCGGGCGCATACCGCGCTGCCACCAACGCCGGACCATGCGGCCCTTCTGGCCTACGCGGGCCTCATCTTGGAACCAGACCTCGAAGCGCTCCGCCTCGGGGTGGGCCGCGGTGATCTGCGCGAGGGCCGCCGCGAAGCCCTTTTTTTGAACCACTCCTGGGCGGCCGGATCGGTCTCGGCATGGCGCGGCCGTGGCGTCTGCCAGGATAGCTCCAACCGGTGTAGTAGTTTGCCGAGCCCGCTCTCGTCGTAGCGGACGCCGAAGCGGTCCCAGACGATCCGGCACAGATCGACCAGCCGCTAGGTCGAGACCCCGTCCGTTTCCGGCGCCGGACCCTGCAATACGATGGCTTTCAGTGTCGCCTGCTGACCCTCCGTCAGCCGGGGCGGGCGGCAGCATCCCGGCTCAGCCCATCCAGCGCTGCGGCAATGGCCAGCAAGCGCCGGGCGACCCTGGGGTCGCGCTCCACCTTGGCCAGCCGACGCAGTTCGACCGGGGCCATATCCTCACGGATCAACAGGGCGGGCATGGGCGACCTCTCGATGCCATGCAAGCCGATGAATCACGACCGCCCGCGTCGGCTCAAGCCCCAGAGTCAGACTTTCAGCCGTTTGGTATGAATCGGCTGAATCGGATGTGATTCGCGGGCCCTGTGGACGATTCGCGGGGGCACGGAATGGGCCATACAGCGCGCCCGCTACATGACGCTGGAAACCATCGGCTCCGTGAGCGACAATCCCACCGTCAGCCTGACCGCCGTGGCGGGTTGACGCGGCGGTCCAGCCCGCCGAGGAGCACAACTCCTACACCACGCCTTGGGGCACGATCGTTGGACTCGTCATCCCAGTGGGCGAGGATGGCCGCGTCACCATCGTGCCTGCAATCCCCGCCCGAGCAGCAGGGCCGCCAGCGCCGCCCCAAGAAGCGCAAGCCCGGGAAAGATCGAGAGCCAGGGTGCCGAGGTGAGATAGTTCCGGCTCTCCTGCAGGCTGGCGCCCCAGTCTGAGGTGGGCGGCGGGACGCCGAGGCCCAGGAAGCCCAGCGCGGCCTGGATCTGCAACGCCAGCGGAAACACGATCACGCATTGCAGCAGGACCGTCGGCAGCACGTTGGGCGCGACATGGCGCAGCAGCACCGCCCACTCGCCGTGGCCAAGCGCGCGCGCGGCCTCGACATAGGCGTGCGCGCCCTCGCCGAGGGCCGAGGCGCGGGCCACGCGGAAGAACACCGGCGCGTAGATGATGCCGAGTGCGAGGATCAGGTTGAACGCACCCGGCCCGAGCGTCGCGGCGATCACCACGCCCAGGATGATCGGCGGGAAGGCGAGCAGCGCATCGGCGCTGCGTGACAACGCCATGTCGCCCAGCCTGCCGAAGAAGCCCGCCACAGCGCCGGCCAGGCCACCGATGACCGCGGCCACCATCACCGCCGCGCCGACGATCCCGAGCGTTGTGCCGGTCCCGTGCACGACGCGCGCATAGACATCGCGGCCCGTCTCATCCGTGCCGAACCAGTTCGCGGCCGAGGGCGGGGCAAGGCGCCTTGCGATGTCCACGCTGTCCGGCGCGCCGGCGAACAGGCCAGGCGCGATGGCAACCAGCAGAAGCAGTCCCGTGAGACCGAGGCCCAGGCCATATTCGATGCGCGCGCGCCGGTTCATGCGCCGCGCACCCGCGGATCGATGGCGGCGTAGAGCAGGTCCACCAGCAGGTTCACCAGCAGCGCGATCAGCACCGCGACGAGCAGCGCGCCCTGCAGCACCGGATAATCCCGCGCCTGGATCGCCGCGAGCAGCGTGCGGCCAAGGCCCGGGATCGCGAACAGCGTCTCCACCACCACCACGCCGCCCAGGATCTGCACCAGGATCACCCCGGCGAAGGTCAGCAGCGGGATCGCCACGTTGCGCAGCAGGTGCCGGCCATAGACCACGCGCGCCGGCAGGCCGCGCGCGATGGCGGCACGGATGAAATCCTGCCGCATCACCATCGCCGTCTGCTGGCGCGCGAACTGTGCGTAGGCCGCCGCCTGCAGCAGCGCCAGCGCGAGCACCGGCAGCGCGATGCTTTCGAGGTTGTCGGACAGGTTCTCGCCCGGCCGCGCATAGATCAGAGGCGGCGACCAGCCGAGCCACGCACCGGTCGCGATCAGCAACACCATCCCCGTCCAGAAGACCGGAGCGGAGAGCGCGACGAGCGAGAACGCCTCCACCACCAGGTCGGGCCAGCGCCCCTGGCGCACGCCGGCGACGATGCCGAGCGGCACGCCGACCAGCAGCGAGAGCGCCAAAGTGACCAGGCCGATCTGCAGCGTGACCATGAAGGCCTCGCCGACGATGCCCGCCACGGGCAGTCCCTGGCGCCAGGATTCGCCGAGGTCACCGCGCAGCACGTCCCCCGCCCAGCTGAGATACTGTTGCCAGAGCGGTCGATCGAGGCCGAAGAAGGCGCGCAGCGCCGCCTCCGCCACCCGGTCGCCCGCGCTCTGGCCGAGCATCTCGCCCACCACGTCACCAGGCACGGCGCGGATCAGCAGGAAGACCGCGGCGGTGGAGAGCACCGCCGTCGCCGTTGCCGCACCGAGCCTGCTGGCGAACGCGCCGAGCATCGCCTCAGGCCGCGATCCAGGCGCGCGCCAGCCCGAACCACCAGCCGGTCGGATGCTGCGTGTAGTTGCGTACGCGCGACTGCGTGACGGTAACCAGATTCGGCGAGAACAACATGATGGTCGGCACTGTCTGGCTCATCAGTTTCTGCAGATCGACGTAGATCCGCTTGCGCGCCGCCGGGTCTGAAGTCTCCATGCCCTGGTCGAGCAACCGGTCCGCTTCGGCGTTCGCCCAGTTGCGGAAATCCGCGCCCTGCGGCGGGCTGCGGAAGTGCCGGTAGTACAGGATGTGCGGGTCCGGCTGGGTGCCCCAGTCGTTGAAGGTGAAGCGCATGTTGCGCGTGCGGAATGCGTTGAGCCACACGCCGAGCTCGACGCGCTGGATGTTGAGCCGGATGCCGACGCGCTGGAGCTGCTGCGCGATGGTGACTGCCGCCGGGTCCATCCACTCGAAGCCGATGATGCTGACAAGGTCGAGCGCGAAGCCGCCGGCATGGCCCGCCTCGGCCAGCAGCGCGCGGGCGCGTTCGAGATCCGGGTGCTGCGTGGCGAGCTCGCCGAGCGGGGCACCCCAGCTGTCCTGCATGGCGGCGACTGTGGTACCGAGCACCGTGCCATGGCCACCGATGGAGGCCTGCATCACCGCCTCCTTGTCGATCGCCAGCGCGATCGCTTGGCGCACCCGGACGTCGCGTAGTTGCGCGTGCGCACCATCGAGGTCGAGTGTGTTCTGGCGCAGCGAGGGCGCAGTGCCAATGGTCAGCCCTGGCACGTCGCGCAACTGCTCCGCATCCT
>CANJXD010000287.1 GCA_947478535.1 Acetobacteraceae bacterium | reverse complement strand
TCGACATGGATGGTGATGACGGCGGTGTCGAGCTCGGCCTTCAGCGCCGCCTCGATGCGGTCGCAGATCTCATGCGCCTCATGCACCGTCATCGCCCCCGGCACGACCAGGTGGAATTCGACGAAGGTGAAGCGGCCGGAACTGCGGGTGCGGAGGTCATGCGCCTCGATCGCGCCCTCCGCATTCGCCGCCACCAGGCCACGGATGCGGCCGAGCTGTTCGGGCGGCACGGCCTCATCCATCAGGCCGCCGAAGCTTTCCCGCATCAGCCGCCAGCCGGAGACGAGGATGTTCAGCGCCGTGAGGCCGGCGAGGGCCGCGTCGATCCACAGCATGCCCGTCAGCGCCACCAGCGCCACGCCGACCAGCACGCCGACGGAGGTCACGACATCCGAGAGGAGGTGGCGGGCATCGGCGAGCAAGGCGGGGGAACGGCCCGCCCGACCGCGCTGGAACAGCACCGCCGCCCAGGCCGCGTTGATGCCGGTGGCGACCGCGGCGACCGCGAGGCCCATCGCCGCTTCCTGCGGCGCGCGCGGCGCCTGCCAGGCCTGCCAGGCCTCATGCAGGATGAGGATGGCCGCGATGACGATCAGCGCGCCTTCGAGGACGGCGGAGAAATACTCGGCCTTGGCATGGCCATAGGGATGGTCCGCATCCGGGGGCCGGGCGGAGACGCGGATCGCCAGCAGGGCGGCCAGGGCGGCCGCCACATTCACCACGCTTTCCAGCGCATCCGCGAACAGCGCGACGCTGCCGGTCAGCCACCAGGCCCCGGCCTTCAGCCCAAGCACCAGCAGCGCCACGGCGACGGAAATGGTCGCGGCACTTTCGACGCGGCTCATGGCGCGCTTCCTTTGGGCGGGGACCAGGACGGTCCGGCTTGTGGCACGCGCGCATTCTCCTTCTGGCAGGCGCTTGATGCCGTGCCGGAGCCTTCGACCGCAACCCCAAGCCGGGAAGAAGCAGCCATCCCGTCACCGGAATGGCCGCCCCGGCCTATCACACCGTGAAGTACTTTGCGCGGGGGTGGTGCAGCACGATGGCGCTGGTGGATTGCTCCGGGTGCAACTGCCATTCGTCGGAGATCGAGACGCCGATGCGCTCCGCCCCCAGCAGGCGCAGCAGGGGGACCTGGTCCTCGAGCCGCGGGCAGGCGGGGTAGCCGAAGGAATACCGACCGCCGCGATAGCCCTGGGACAGCATCTTCTCGATGTCGCGCTCGTCCTGGGCGGCGAAGCCGAGTTCGGCGCGGATGCGCTTGTGCATGTACTCCGCCATCGCCTCCGCCATCTCCACCGACAGGCCGTGCAGGTACAGGTAGTCCTGGTAGCGGTTGCCCTCGAACCATTCGCGGGCGACGTCGCTGGCCTTCTGGCCGACGGTGACGACCTGCAGGCCGATCACGTCGCGCGCCCCCGGCCCATCCTCGATATCGCGGATGAAGTCGGCGATGCAGTCGCCATCGGGCTTGGGCTGGCGTGGCAGGGTGAAGCGGCAGGCTTCCGTCACGCCATCCTGTTCGAACAGCACGAGGTCATTGCCCTGGCCGGCGCATTTCCAGTAGCCGTAGATCGCCTGCGGCCGGAGGATGGCCTCCGCTTCCGCGATCGCCAGCATGCGCCTGAGGACCGGGCGCAGTTCCTGCTTCGCCCAGCCGATGAAGTCCTCCAGGCTGCGGCCGGCCTTCCGGAAGCCCCACTGGAATTGATAGAGACTGCGCTCATTGATGAAGGGGACGATCGCCTTCGGCGCCGCCTCCATCACCTTGGCGCCCCAGAAGGGCGGCACCGGCACGTCGCTTTCGGCGGAGACGCGGCGGCGGCGGCCCTGGGCGTAGGCCAGATCCACGGGCGCGAAGCCGCGCGGGTCGGCCTCCCCCAGCGTGCGCTTCTCGTTCCGGGTCTTGCCGACGCGCTTGGTCTGCAGGGCGGCGAGGTAGTCGTCGAAGCTGTTGCCCATCACCTTGTCCATCAGGTGCAGGCCATCGAAGGCGTCCCGCGCATAGGCGACGCGGCCGGTGTTCTGGCCGGCGGCATAGGCGCGGACGCAATCATCCTCGACATAGTTGCGCGTCAGCGCCGCACCACCGAGCAGCACCGGCACATCGACGCCCTGGCGGTGCATCTCCTCCAGGTTCTCGCGCATCACGACGGTGGATTTCACCAGCAGGCCGGACATGCCAATGGCGTGCGCCTTGTGCTGCTTCGCGGCCGCGACGATGTCGAGCAGCGGCACCTTGATGCCGAGGTTGACGACCTTGTAGCCATTGTTGGTCAGGATGATGTCGACCAGGTTCTTGCCGATATCGTGCACGTCGCCCCGCACGGTGCCGAGCACGATGGTGCCCTTCTCCTGCCCCTCGACGCGTTCCATGTGCGGCTCGAGCCAGGCGACGGCGGCCTTCATCGTCTCCGCGGATTGCAGCACGAAGGGCAGCTGCATCTTGCCGGCGCCGAACAATTCGCCGACCACCTTCATGCCATCCAGCAGCACGTCGTTGATGATGGCCAGCGGCGCGATGCCCTTGGCCAGGGCATCGGCCAGTTCGTCATCGAGCCCCTTGCGGTCGCCATCGACGATGCGGTCCTTGAGGCGCCCCTCCACCGTCTCGGCCCGCGCCTTCTTGACGTTGTCCGCCGCCTTCCGGCCGGAGAAGATCTCCAGCGCTTTCTGCAGGGGGTCATAGTCTTCGCGGCGGCGGTCGAAGATCAGATCCTCCACCACCTGCACTTCCTCGGCCGGGATCTGGTGCAGCGGCTTGATCTTGGAGACGTGGACGATCGCCCCCGTCATCCCTGCCTTCACGGCGTGGTCGAGGAAGACGCTGTTCAGCACGTGCCGCGCGGCGGGGTTGAGGCCGAAGCTGATGTTGGACAGGCCGAGGATGATCTGGATGTCCGGGAATTCCTCCCGGATCATGCGGATGCCGTCGAGGGTCCATTGGCCGAGCTTGCGGTCATCCTCGTTGCCCGTCGCGATGGTGAAGGTCAGCGGGTCGATCATCAGGTCGGATTGCGGCAGGCCGTGCTTGTTGCAGGCGAAATCCACCAGCCGGCGCGCGATGCGGAGCTTGTCTTCCGCCGTCTTCGCCATGCCCACCTCGTCGATGGTCAGCGCGATGACGCAGGCGCCGAACTTGCGCGCCAGCTTCATGCGGTCCTCCGCCGCCTTCTCGCCTTCCTCGAAGTTGATGGAGTTGATGATGGCCTTGCCGCCATGCAGCTTCAGCGAGGCCTCGATCACCGGGGTTTCCGTGCTGTCGATGACCAGCGGGCTGTTCACGCTGCTGGTGAAGCGGCGCATCACCTCGCCCATCTCGGCCATCTCGTCGCGGCCGACGAAGGCGGTGCAGATGTCGAGGCTGTTGGAGCCCTCCGCCACCTGTTCGCGGCCGATGGCGACGCAGCCATCCCAGTCATGCGACGCTTGGCGCTCGCGCCAGGCCTTGGAACCATTGGCGTTGCAGCGTTCGCCGATGGAGAAATAGCTGTTTTCCTGCCGCAGCGCGGTCGCGCTGTAGAGGCTGGCGACGGAGGGCACCCAGAGCGGGCTGCGCTTCATCGGCAGCGGGCGATGGCGCGCGCCGCCGAGCTTGCGCAACAGGGCATCGAGCGCCTGGATATGCGGCGTCGAGGTGCCGCAGCAGCCGCCGATGAGGTTGAGCCCATCCTCCAGCACGAAGCGTTCCATCCAGGTGGCGAGTTCCGCCGGGCCAAGCGGATAATGCGTCTTGCCATCGACCAGTTCGGGCAGACCGGCATTCGGCTGCACGCTGATCAGGCGCCGCCAGTTCTGCGAGAGGTAGCGGACATGCTCCGCCATCTCCTGCGGGCCGGTGGCGCAGTTCAGGCCCATCAGGTCCACGTCGAGCGCATCCACCACCGTCGTCGCCGCGGCGATGTCGGGGCCAACGAGCAGGGTGCCGGTGGTCTCGACCGTGACCTGCACGAAGATCGGGATATCGGAATTCGCCTGCGCCTTGGCGATCTTCGCGGCATTCACCGCGGCCTTGATGAACAGCGTGTCCTGGTTCGTCTCGGTCAGCAGCGCGTCGGCGCCGCCGGCGATCAGGCCCTGGCATTGCACGAGCAGGGCGGCTTCCAGCGTGTCGTAGTCGATATTGCCGAGCGAGGGCAGCTTGGTGCCTGGGCCGATATCGCCGATCACCCAGCGGTGGCGGCCATCGGCGAAGCTGTCCGCCGCTTCGCGCGCGAGTTCGACCGCGACGCGGTTGATCTCGAAGGCCTTGTCCTCCAGCTCGAACTCACCGAGCGTGATGGTGCTGCCGCCAAAGCTGTTGGTCAGCACCATGTCCGACCCGGCTTCATAGTAGCTGCGATGGATATCGCGCACGATGTCGGGGCGGGAGAGGTTCAGCACTTCCGTGCAGTTCTCCTTGTTCCAGAAATCCTTCTCGATATCGAGGATCATCGCCTGGATGCGCGCGCCGAAGCCGCCGTCGCACAGCAGCACCTGGTCCTTGAGGGCGTCGAGAAGATGGGGGCGCGAGGTCATGAGGTTCTCTCTCGGCTTGGAAGTGTCGTGATCGGAGCGAAGTGGTTCAATCAGAGCGCCAGGGCCGGCGCGGGGCGCGCCGGGCCGGCAAGGCGTTTCGCGGGCCAGAGCCGCACGGCGAGGGGGCCCGGGACTTCCACGGGCGATGCGGGCTCGCACCCCGCGGCATCGAGCCATCCCGCGATGGCCGCATCCTCGAAGCCCGGCCAGCGATGGGCGTGGCGGGCGCCGAGGTTCGCGCGGTCATGCGCGGCGAGGTCGGCGATGACCAGCAGGCCGCCGGCGCGCACGGCGCGGGCGGCTTCCGTCACGGCGGCGGCAGGGTCCTCAGCGTAGTGCAGCACCATCTGCAACGCCACGACATCGAAGCCGCCATCGCCGAAGGGCAGGCGATACATGTCCGCCTGGCGCACGGCGCAGCGATGGCCAATGCCACGCTCCGCGATGCGGGCGCGGGCGAGGGCGAGCATGTCCCGGCTCGCATCGAGGCCGAGGGCGCTGTCGAACCGCTCACCGAGCAATTCCAGCAGGCGGCCGGTGCCGGTGCCGATATCGAGCAGTGCGCCGGCGCGGGCCGGCATCAGGGATAGCAGGGCCTGTTCGATATCGCCGGCGGGCAGGCCGAGGGCGCGCATCTCGTCCCAATCCATCCCACCCTCCCGGAAGGCGGCGGAGGCGACCCGTGCGCGTTCCGCGGCAATGCGGGCGGCGGCGCGGCGGTCCGCGGCCAGGCGCGGGTCTTCCTCCGGCAGCCGGGCCAGGATCATCCGTGCCAGGGTGGCGCCGGCGGGCATCTGGAAATAGGCATTGGCGCCTTCCGGCACCCTTTCCAGCAACCCTGCCTCGACCAGCAGCTTCAGGTGGCGGGACAGTCGCGGCTGGGACTGGCCGAGCACGTCACAGAGATCAGTGACGCAGAGCGCACTCCGGGCGCAGAGCGCCAGGAGCCGAAGCCGCGTCGGCTCAGCGGCCGCGCGGAGTTGCGTCAGGAGGTCATCCATGCCCTTGCAAATGACATAAAGATATCCTTATGTCCAGTGTATGATGTGGTCCCTCGACGCGCGGATTCCCCTGACGATCCTGGCCGATCAGCCGGCGCTGATGGCGGCTGTGGGTGGCGGGGATGCGGCTGTCCTGCTGGCGGGGCCGCCTGTCGATCTGCCGGCGGGCCTGGCCGTCGAACGCTTCGATGCGAGCGCGGCGCATGCCGTCGCGTGCAGTTGCTGCGGCGGCCGGACGCCGGCCGCGACGGCGCTGGACCGGCTGTTCCAGGCCCGGGTGCGCGGCACCGTGCCCTGGTTCCGGCGCGTGCTCGCCTTCACCCCTGGCGCCGAGGCGGCGGTGCGGGCGGCGGTCGAGCAGGATACGCTGGCGCGGGCGCGGTTCCGGCTGGGCTGAGCCCGGGGCGCCCAGCGCGTGGTCCTTTAGCTGAACCGCACTTCCGCGGCGCCCAGCACGCCGAAACTGGCCCGGAGGGTAACGGTGGGCGTGCCGGTGCCGGGCTCGGTGGGAGCTTCGGGCGCGGTCAGCCCGGCCACCACCAGCAGCGCGCCTGCGGGCAGGCCGCCCCAGGCGCGGGCGGCGGTGGCGGCTTCGAGGAAGGCGCTGGCAAGATCGATCTCCTGCCCACGGCGGCGGGTCCCCTTGGGGGCGAGCGCCGCGCGCAGCGTGCCGGCGGGCACAGCCTTGCCGCGTCCAACGATGACCAGGCCGAGCCGGGCGAGGTCGGCCGTCAGAAGGCGGGCATCCTCCGGCGGGTCGCCGAAGCGGGTGGCTGAGATGTCGAGGGCAGGGTGCAGCCGGGCGAGGACCGGCGGCGTGGTGGATGCGGGGTCCAGCGCCTCGGCCAGCACGCCGACAAGCGCGCCGGTGACGACGGGATGGCGGAGCGAGCGCAGCGCGACCTCGGCGCCGGAGGGGATGAGCCGCCCCTCGATCATCGGCCCGGCCAGCGTGGCGGCACCCGTGCGATGCAACAGGCGCAGGCCGCAGGGCGGAATCTCCAGCGCGTCGAGCACCGCGGCGGCCACCTCCGCCGCCGCGGTGATGTCGGGCGGCGCGATCTCCGCCGGCAGGGCGGAGAGCGCGTTGCCCGTCTCCACCGCCTCGGCGATCCAGCGCGCCGCCGCGCTGGCATCGAAGCCCGCCATCAATTGAGGGGCGGGAGGGCGATTTCCTCCTGCTCCTGGAAGCCGCCGGCGGGCGGCGCATCGAGCAGGGTGGGGGCGCTGGGGTCCACCGGGCCGGTGCTGTAGAGCGATTCCGGCAGCCAGGTGACCAAGCCGGGGAAGATGTAGACCATCATCATGCAGAACACGACGATGTAGATGAAGGGCATGCAGCCCTTGAAGATATCCTCCAGCCGCACCCCAGGCGGCGAGACGCCCTTGAGGTAGAAGGCCGCCATGGCGACCGGCGGGGACAGGAAGCTGGTCTGCAGGTTCAGCGCCACCAGCACGCCGAAGAACAGCGGGCTGATGCCGAAATCATCCAGCAGGGGCAGGAAGATCGGCACGAAGATCACGATGATCTCGGTCCATTCCAGCGGCCAGCCGAGCACGAAGATGATGGCCTGCGCCAGCAGCATGAAGGTGAAGCTGTTCAGCGGTAGGGACTTGACGAATTCCTCCACCACCGTCTGGCCGCCGAGATAGCCGAAGACGGAGGAGAAGATGTAGCTGCCGACGAACAGCCAGCAGACCATGGCGGAGGTGCGCGCCGTGAGGAACACGCTCTCCTTCAGCTTCTGGAAGGTGAAGGCGCGATAGACGATGGCGAGGATGATGGAGCCGAGCGAGCCCATCGCCGCCGCTTCCGATGGCGTGGCCAGCCCCATGATGATGGAGCCGAGCACCGAAGCGATCAGCAGCGC
>CANJXD010000286.1 GCA_947478535.1 Acetobacteraceae bacterium | reverse complement strand
GGCGGAGACGGTGCCGCCATTGCCGTTCATCACCAGCAGGTCCCGCTTGTGCCCACGCGCCGCGAGCTGGTCCTGCAGGCGCCGGATGTAGCGGTCCAGCACCGGTTGCACGGCGGCGTTCACGGAAGCGGTGGTGCCGCGTTCGTATTCGCGAAATTCCGACAGCAATTCATGGCCGAGCGTGACGTAATCATTCGGCCAGATCGCGCGCGCGATGGCGCCGGCGCGGGCTTCGTGCACGGGGTTGGCGTAGGCGTGCAGGAAGTGGATCACCAGGGATTCGCAGCCGGCATCCAGCAGCGCGCGCACTTCCCGCGCGACGGCGTCCTCATCCAGCGGCGTGACGATGCCGCCGCTTGCATCGATGCGTTCGGGCACCTCGCGGCGCAATTCGCGGGGCACCAGCGGCGCGAAGCTTCCCTTCAGCCCATAGGGGTTGGGGCGGGTGCGGCGGCCGAGTTCGAGGACATCGCGAAACCCCAGCGTCGTCACCAGCCCGACCTTCGCGAGCTTGCGTTCGAGCACGGCATTCGTCGTCGCGGTGGTGCCGTGGATGATGAGGTCGAGCGCGGCGGGGGTGGTGCCGGCGGCCTCGATGGCGGCGAGCACGCCATCGGCCTGGTTCGCCGATGTCGTCGGCACTTTTGCCAGCCGGATGCTGCCATCGGCATCTTGCAGCAGCAGGTCGGTGAAGGTGCCGCCGACATCGATGCCGGCAACGCGGGGGAGCGACGTCGTCATACCGTCAGCCACGTCGCGCGCACCTGTTCGTCATTCTCCAGCGCCTCCATCGTGCCGGTCCAGCGGATGGCGCCCTTCTCGATCACCACGGCGCGGTCGGCGACGGCGGCGGCGAAATCGAGGCTCTGTTCGGAGAGCAGCACAGCAATGCCTTCCTGCTTCATCCGCAGCACGGCTTCCGCCATCTGCTCGACGATCACCGGCGCCAGGCCCTCACTGGGTTCGTCGAGCAGCACGGCATCGGGGTTGCCCATCAGCGTGCGCGCGATAGTCAGCATCTGCTGTTCGCCGCCGGACATCGCACTCGCGCGGCGGCCGCGCATTTCCGCCAGGTTGGGGAAGAAGGCCCAGAGGCGTTCGGGGGTCCAGGCCGCACGGTCCCCGCGCGCGGCGCGGCGGCCGACTTCCAGGTTTTCCGCCACCGTCAGGTCGGTGAAGATGCGGCGATCCTCCGGCACATAGCCGAGGCCGGCGCGGGCGATGCGGAAGGGCGGCCAGCCCGCGATATCCTGCCCCTGGAAGCGCACGCTTCCGGCGCGCGGCGCCAGCAGGCCCATGATGGCCTTCATGGTGGTGGATTTGCCGGCACCGTTGCGGCCCATCAGGGCCAGAACCTCGCCCCGCGCGAGGGTGAGATCGACGCCGAACAGCACTTCCGCCGGACCGTAGCCGGCCTTGAGGCCCGAGACGTCGAGCATCGTCTCAGCCATGCGCGGCGCGCCTTGCCCTCAGGGCGGCCTTGTGCCCGGTGGTGCCGAGATAGACGCGCTGCACATCGGGGTTGGCGCGCACCGCCTCCGGCGTGCCTTCGGCGATCACCTCGCCCCGCACGAGGACGAGGATGCGGTCGGCATGGGCGAAGACGGCATCCATGTCATGTTCCGTGAACAGCACGCCGATCCCGCCATCCCGCGCGATGCCGGCGGTGAGCTGCATCAGCGCGGTGCGTTCGCGCGGCGCCATGCCGGCGGTGGGTTCATCCATCAGCAGCAGGCGCGGTGCTGCGGCGAGCGCGATGGCAAGCTCCACCCGCTTCACATCGCCATAGGCGAGTTCCCCGATCGGGCGATCCGCCTCCGCCCGCATGCCGACGCGGTCGAGCAGGGCGAGCGCTTCCTCGCGATACAGGTCACTAGCGCGGGCCAGCACATCCCGCGTGCGGCCGTGATGAGCGATCAGCGCCATCTGGACATTGCCGGCGACCGACATCGACAGGAAGGTCTGCGCGACCTGGAAGGTGCGCCCGACGGCGAGCTTGCAGACCTCCCGCGGGGGCTTGCCCGTGATGTCCTGCCCGGCGAGCGCCACGCGGCCGCTATCGGGGCGAAGCTGGCCGCCCACCATGTTGAAGGTGGTGGATTTGCCGGCGCCGTTGGGGCCGATGATCGCCAGCATTTCGCCCGCCGCGAGCGAGAAGGTGACATCGCGCGCCGCGACGACGCCGCCGAAGGATTTGCAGAGGCGATCGACCGAAAGCAGCGTCATGCCCGCCACGTCCCATAGGCGCCGCCGAGGCCGCGCGGGAAGATCAGCACCAGGCCGATGATCGAGGCGCCGAGGAAGAAGCGCCAGCTATCGGTCAGGGGCATGAAGATGTCCTTGATCGCGTGGAAGGCCGCCGCCCCCGCGACCGCGCCCATCACCGTCTGCATGCCCCCCAGCAGCAGCATCGCCAGGAAATCGACGGAGAGGGGAATGGCGAGCAGGGTCGGGTCGATGGAGCCCTTCGAGAAGGCGTAGAGCCCGCCCGCCAGCCCCGCCGCGGCACCAGCCAGGATGAAGGCGAGCCAGCGATGGGTGCGGACATCGATGCCGATGGCATCCGCGCGTTGCTCACTGTCCCGCGCCGCGCGGAGCGTCGCGCCGAAGGGGGCGTAGATGACGTGGCGCAGCGCCAGGATGCCGCCGATGGCGAGCACGGCGACGAGGTAGTGGTAGGTGGTGCGCCCGGCCGCCCAGGCGCTGGGCCAGACGCCGACCACGCCATTGTCGCCGCCCGTCACCTCGACCCACTGGAAGCAGACGGCATAGGCGATCTGCGCGAAGGCGAGGGTGAGCATGGCGAGGTAGATGCCGGTGAGGCGGACGACGAAAAAGCCGAACAGCGCGGCGAAGGCGCCGCCCGCGATGGGGGCGGCGAGCAGCGCCGGTTCCATCGGGAAGCCGCCCTTCGTCACCAGCAGCCCAGCGGCATAAGCGCCGAGGCCGAAATAGGCGGCGTGGCCGAAGCTGACGATGCCGCCATTGCCGACCAGGAAATTCAGCGAAAAGGCGGCCAGTGCAAACACCAGCACCTCCGTCGCCACCTTCACGGCATACGCATCCCCGAAGACGGGCAGGGCGAGCATCGCGCCGATGGCGAGTGCCAGCAGCGCGAGTTCGGCCTTCGCGAAGCGGCGGGGGTCGAGGATGCCTTCCGGCAGCGTGGCGCGGCCAGCGGCGGTTTCGGGGCGGCCAAGCAGGCCCCAGGGCTTCACCACCAGCACCACCGCCATCAGCAGGAACACCAGCACCAGCGTGATCTTCGGGAAGATCAGCACGCCGAAGGCCTGCAACTGGCCGATCAGCACGGCGGCGAGGAAAGCGCCGGGCACGCTGCCCATGCCGCCGATGACGGTGACGACGAAGGCCTCCGTGATGATGGAGAGGTCCATCTGCCCGGAGGCCGAAATGCGGGGGATCTGCAAGGCGCCGCCAAGCCCGGCCAGCGCCGCGCCGAGGAACAGCGTGCCGGTGAACAGCATCGCCTGGTTGACGCCGAGCGCGCCCACCATCTCCCTGTCCCTTGTCGCGGCGCGGATCAGGATGCCGAAGCGCGTGCGATGCATCAGCAGCCACAGCAGGCCGAGCACGGCAGGGCCGACGCAGATCAGGAACAACTCATAGGCGGGAAAACGCTGGCCGAGAATCTCCACGCCATGCCGCAGCCCGGGCGCGCGGGGGCCGGGGATATCGACGGGCCCCCAGATCTTCAGCACCGCATCCTGCACCATCAGCACGACGCCGAAGGTGGCCAGCAGTTGAAACAGCTCCGGCACCTTGTAGAGCCGGCGCAACAGAAGCACTTCCATCGCCACGCCGAGCAACCCGACCGCGATGGCGGAGATCAGCACGCCGGCGAAGAACAAGGCTGGCGAACGGTCGAATTCCAGCAGCCATGGCACCACCGTCACGGCGATATAGGCGCCAAGCATGTAGAAGCTGCCATGCGCGAAATTGACGATGCGCGTCACGCCGAAGACGAGCGTGAGCCCCGAGGCGATGATGAACAACGCGGAGGCGCTGGCCAGCCCCGACAGGGACTGGACCAGCAGGAAGCCGAAATCCATCTACCTCACTCGCAACGAACAGCCGGCCAGGGACACTGGCCGAGCCGCCGGATGGCGGCCGCCGGATATCCGGCGAGCCAGGCGTGCGGATGCGCGCGCCCGGCGCCGCGGGGCATCCATCAAGCGCGCCGGGCGGCGCGGACCTCATCCTCGGGGAACATGAAGTCGGCGCCGTCGGCGTAGCGGATGTTGCGCATGGCGCCGGCGCGGCCGCGCAGCACCGTCTCCCCCACCCAGGTGCCCAGGGTGCTCTGCTGGTCGATGCCGCGCATCGTCACGGGGCCGACGATGGTATCGGTCCGCAGATCCTTGAAGGCGTCCACCAGCGCCTCCGTCTCCGTGCTGTTGGCCTTGTTCAGCAGGGCGGCGAGCATCTGCACGGTGACGTAGCCGAGCAGGCTGCCCTTGCGCGGCGTATCGTTGAAGCGGGCGCGATAGGCGTCGATCGCGGCCTTGTGGACGGGCGCGTCGATCTGTTCCCAGGGATAGCCGGTGACGATCCACCCTTCCGGGCATTCATCGCCGAGCGGCAGCATGTATTCGGGCTCCCCGCTCAGCAGGCTGAGCACGAAGCGGCGCTCGAACAGGCCGCGGGTATTGCCCTCACGCACGAAGGCCGTCAGGTCGGTCCCGAACAGCACGTTGAAGATCGCATCCGGCCGCGCCTGCGCGAGCGCGCCCACGGTGGCGCCGGCATCGACGCGGCCGAGGGCGGGGTATTGTTCCGCCACGATCTCGGCGCCCGGGATGGCGGAGGCGATCAGCCGCTTGAAGTTGGCGGCGGCGGATTGGCCGTATTCGTAATTCGGCGCGACGATCGCCCAGCGCTTCTGCGTCTTGCCCCGCGCCGCTTCCACCAGCATGCGCGTCTGCATGTAGGTGCTGGGCCGGATGCGGAAGGTGTATCGGTTGCCCTGCGCCATGGTGATGGCGTCCGTCAGCGGCTCCGTCGCCACGAACAGCTTCTTGCGCTGATTGGCGAGGTCCGCGACGGCGAGGCCGACATTGGACAGGAAGGTGCCGGCGATGAAGGCGCAGCCTTCGCGCGTCAGCAGATCCTCCGCCACGCGCACGGCATCGCCGGGGGCGGAGCCATCGTCACGGAAGATGAATTCGAGCGGCCGCCCGCCCATGACGCCACCGGCGCGGTTGATGGTATCCGCCGCCAGCTGCATGGCGTTGCGGTAGGGCACGGAGAAGGCCGCCATGCGGGCGTAGGAATTGAGTTCGCCGATCTTGATCGGCGCGCCCTGGGCATGCGCACCCCGCTGGCCGATCAGCGATGCCGAAGCGATACCGCCACCCGCGACAAGCGCCGCGCGGCGGGAGATGGTGATGCCGGACATGCAAGCCCCCAATCGTTCAAACGCGATGCCGCAGCATCGACCGGGCGGCGGCCTTCGTCCAGACGCATTCCCGCGTTGGGCTTATCCCAACCCCTACCCCTACCCCAGCCCCTGGCGCGCCTGCGTCGCCAGCACATCGGCGCGTTCGTTCATCGGGTTGCCGGAATGGCCGCGCACCCATTTCCATTCCACGTCATGCGGCTTGGCGGCTTCCAGCAGGCGTTGCCACAGCGGATAATTCGCCACCGGTTCCTTGGCGGCGTTCTTCCAGTTGTTCCGCACCCAGCCCTTGATCCAGCGTTCCATGCCATTGCGGACATACTCGCTGTCGGTATGCACGACGACGCGGCAGGGGCGCTTCAGGGCTTCCAGCGCCGCGCAGGCGGCGGTGAGTTCCATGCGGTTGTTGGTCGTCGCGGCGTCGGCGCCGGTCAGTTCCTTTTCCATGTCGCCGAATTTCAGGATCGCGGCCCAGCCGCCGGGCCCGGGGTTCGGCTTGCAGCCGCCATCGGTCCAGATTTCCACCTGCGGGCGGGGATCGGTGTCGGACGGCATCACAGACCCAGCGCGCTGGCGGTTTCGGCCTGGGCGAAGAAGCGCAGCTTGCGAAGGTATTCCAAGGGGTCTTTCCGGGTCACCAGCGCATCCGCCGGCGTATGGGTCCAGTCGAACAGCCGCGTCAGCAGGAAGCGGATCGCCGCCCCCCGGCACAACACCGGCAGGGCCTCACGCTCCGCCACCGACAGCGGGCGCACGGTTTCATAGGCCAGCAGCAGGGCGCGCGCCTTGGTCACGTTGAACATGCCATCGGGCTCGAAGCACCAGGCGTTGAGGCAGACGGCAATGTCATAGGCGAGCAGGTCCGTGCAGGCGAAGTAGAAGTCGATGATGCCGGACACCCGGGGCTTTCCCGCGGAATCCGGCAGGAAGAAGGCATTGTCCGGGAACAGATCGGCGTGGATCTGGCCGACCGGCAGGGGTCCTGCTTCCGGCCAGGCCGCGAGGATTTTTTCCAGTTTGTCATCAAGTTCAGCGACCAAGCCGGGCAGCACCTCATCCCCCCGGGCGCGGCATCCTTCCAGCAGCGGCGCCCAGCCGTGCGGGCCCAGGGCGTTGGGGCGGTGGCCGTGGAAATCGCCACTCGCGGCGTGCAGCCGCGCGAGGGCCTGCCCGAGCGGCGCCAGGTGGTCGGGCCGGATGCGGCGCGGCCAGACGCCTTCGAGGAAGGTGCAGATGGCGGCGGGGCGCCCGGCGAGTTCGTGCAGCGCTTCCCCATCCAGCCCGCGCACCGGGGTGGGGCAGGCCAGCCCGCGCGCGGCCAGGTGTTCCATCAGGCCGAGGAAGTAGGGCAGTTCCGTCGGGTCAACCCGCTTTTCGTAGAGCGTCAGGACGAAATCGCCCTGTTCCGTCCGCAGCGCGTAGTTCGAATTCTCCACGCCTTCCGCGATGCCACGAAAGGCCAGCAGGCCGCCGATTGCATAGTCCGCCAGGAAGGCGCGCAGCGCCTCGTCGGAAACCTCGGTATAGACAGCCATGCCGCCGGACCTAGTCCGCCACGAGGCCGGCGGGAAGGCGGAAGACGATTTTTTCCTCCGCCACGACCACTTCCTCCACCTCCAGCGTGAAGCGGGTGGCGAGCTTCGCCAGCACTTCATCCACCAGCACTTCAGGCGCGCTGGCGCCGGCGGTCAGCCCGATGGTGGTGCAGCCATCGGCCATGGCGGGATCCAGACCCGCGCCGCGCTGCACGAGGAAGGAGCGCGCCGCGCCGGCGCGGCGGGCCACTTCGGCGAGGCGGACGGAATTGCTGCTGTTCGGCGCGCCGACGACGATGACGAGTTCCGCCCCCCGTGCCGCGATGGCCTTCACCGCCGCCTGGCGATTGGTGGTGGCGTAGCAGATATCTTCCTTGGCGGGGCCGCGAATATCCGGAAAGCGCCGTTGCAGGATGCTGATGATTTCCGCCGTATCATCAACGGAAAGCGTGGTTTGGGTTGTGTAG
>CANJXD010000285.1 GCA_947478535.1 Acetobacteraceae bacterium | reverse complement strand
GGTCCCCGAAGTCTGCGGCGACGCCGCCTTGTGGTTCGATGCCGAGGGTCCGCGCACCCCCGCCGCCGCCCTCGCCCGCTTGCTCGACGAGCCGGGCCTGGCCGACCAGCTCCGCACCGCCGGACGCGCCCGGGCCGAGACGTTTTCCTGGCCTGCCGCGGCGCGGCGGCTCACAGATCTGGTGGTTTCCCGATGAGGGTCGCGATCGTCCATGAATGGCTGGAGACCTATGCCGGCTCCGAGCGCGTTCTCGAACAGTTTCTGCAGTTCTTCCCGGACGCAGAGCTGTTTGTGGTCTGCGATTTCCTGCCGGAGAAGGAGCGGGGGTTCCTCGGCGGCCGCATCCCGCGCACCTCCTTCATCCAGCGACTGCCGCGCGCCCGGAAGTGGTTCCGCTATTATCTGGGCCTGATGCCGATCGCGGTGGAGCAATTCGACCTCTCCGGCTACGACCTCGTGCTCTCCTCCTCCCATGCCGTGGCGAAGGGCGTGCTGACGGGGCCGGCGACGCTGCATATCAGCTACGTCCACAGCCCCATGCGCTATGCCTGGGATCTGCAGCATCAGTATCTGCGCCAGGCCGGGATGGACCACGGGCTGAAGGGCCTGCTGACGCGGCGCCTGCTGCACGGCATGCGCGGCTGGGACCACACCTCCTCCGCCCGCCCCGATGTCATCGCCGCGAATTCCGCGTGGATCGCCGAGCGGATCCGGAAAAGCTGGCGGCGGGAGAGCGCCGTGATCCACCCGCCGGTCGATATCGAGGGATTCCCCTTCCTCGCCCAGAAGCAGGACTATTATTTCCTCGCCTCGCGGATGGTGCCCTACAAGCGCGTCGATCTCGTGGCGGAGGCGTTCCGGGCGATGCCCGACAAGCGCCTCGTCATCGCCGGCGACGGGCCGGAAATGGGCCGCGTCCGCGCCGCCGCCGCCAGTGCGCCGAACATCGAGATCAAGGGCCGCGTGGCGCAGGACCAGCTGGTGGACCTGCTGCGCTCCGCCCGCGCCTTCGTCTTCGCGGCGGAGGAGGATTTCGGCATCGCGATGGTGGAGGCCCAGGCCTGCGGCACGCCGCTGATCGCCTATGGCCGTGGCGGCGCGAGCGATATCGTCGTGCCCGATGTGACCGGCGTGCTGTTCCCGCACCAGACGGTGGAAAGCCTGCGCGCCGGCATCGCCCACTTCGAGGCGCTGTCCATCGCGCCGGAGGATTGCCGCGCCAATGCCGAGCGCTTCTCCCGCGCCGTCTTCCGCGACCGTATCCTGGCCCTGGTGCGGGACAGCTTCGCCGCACGCGGGATCACCCTCGCATGACCCAGTTCAGCCTGGTGATGGCCACGCGCGGCCGCACGGTGGACATCGCCGAGTTTCTCGACAGCCTGCTCGTCCAGGGCCGGCAGGATATCGAGGCGATCATCGTCGATCAGAATGGCGATGAACGCCTGGTGCCGCTGCTCGCCCCCTATCACGCCCGGCTGCGCCTGACGCATCTGCGGTCCGCCATCGCCAATGCGAACCACGCCCGCAACCTCGGCCTGCGCGCCGCGACGGGGGCGCTGATCGGCTTCCCCGATGATGACTGCGTCTTCCCGCCCGGCACGCTGGACCGCGTGGCGGCGGCCTTCGCGGCCGACCCGGCGCTGATGGTCCTGACCGGCCCCGCCGAAAGCCCCGCGGGGGGCTTCGGCTCCGGCCGCTGGCGTGAAGGCGGCGGCGCCATCACTGGCGAAAATGTCTGGACCAGTGTCATCGAGTTCAACCTTTGGCTTCGCCGCCCCGTGGCGCTGGCCCTCGGCGGCTTCGACGAAGCCATGGGTCCCGGCACGCCGATCGGCTCGGCGGAGGGCAATGATCTCGTGCTGCGCGCGGTCGAGGCCGGGCACGCCGCACGCTACGAACCGGCGCTGCGCGTCATCCACCCCGACAAGCGCCTGTCGGACACCGCCGTCGCCCGCGCCCGGCTTTATGGGCGGGGCCTTGGCTTCGCCCTCAGGCGGCATGGCGTGGCGGCCGGGACATGGCTGCCCTTTTTCATCCGCCCGCTCGGCGGCATCCTGGTCTCGCTGCTGCGGCTTCGCCTCCACAACGCGCTGTACTACGCCATGACCGTGCTCGGCCGCGCCGAGGGCTTCCTGCGCGGCGATGCGCGGGATGGGCTGAAGCGCGCTGCCCTCGAGGGCCAGCCCTGATGCGCCTCGCCATCGGTATCGCCACCCGCAACCGCCTCGCCATGCTCGGGGAAGTGCTGGCCGAACTCGCTTTGCAGACCCGGGTGCCAGACCGCGTGATCGTCTGCCATGTGACACCGGAGGATGTGGCCGGCCTGCCCGATCGCTTCCCGCAGGTCACCTTCCTCGCCTCCCCCGCCGGGCTGCCGCGCCAGCGCAACGCCATCGTGGATGCGCTGGCCGATTGCGACGCCGTGCTGTTCCTCGACGATGATTTCCTGCCGGCGCCGGACTACCTCGCGGTGACGGAACGCGTGCTGGAAGCGCACCCCGATTGCGTCGTCACCACCGGCACCGTCATCGCCGATGGCGCGAAGGGGCCAGGCATTTCGGTGGAGGAGGGCCGCGCCATCCTCGATGCGGATCGCCATGGCGGGGACAAGCTGGCGGTGCAGCCGCATTTCAACGGCTATGGCTGCAACATGGCGTTTCGCCTCGCCCCGGTGCGGGCGCATGGCATCCGCGTGGATGAAGCCCTGCCGCTGTATGCCTGGTACGAGGATATCGACGTGACGCGCGCACTCGGCCGTCACGGCAGCATCCTGCGGCTGGCCGGCGCGCGGGGCGTGCATCTCGGCACCAAGTCGGGGCGGGTGGCGGGCAACCGGCTCGGCTACAGCCAGGTGGTCAACCCGATCTACCTCGCCCGCAAGGGCACCTTCCCCTGGAGCAATGCGCTGCGGTCCGCCGGGCGGCACCTGCTGATGAACGCTCTGCGCAGCGTGGCGCCGGAGCCGCATGTGGACCGCTTCGGCCGCCTCAAGGGCAATCTGGTCGGGCTGCGGGATTTGCTGACGGGGCGCGCGCATCCAATGCGGGTGATGGAGTTGTAGGCCCATGGACGGCGCCTTCTTTCTCGTCTCCAAGCTCGCCTGGGCCATCCTGCGCCCCAACACCCTGGCGCTGGTCCTGAGCATCCTCGGCCTCGCGCTGCTCTGGCGCGGCCGCCGCTTTGGCCGCTGGCCGCTGGCACTCGGCCTCGGCTGGTACACCGCCGTCTTCTGCCTGCCCGTCGCCGCCTTCCTGACCCTGCCGCTGGAAGAACGCTTCCCCCGCCCGGCAATGCCCCCCACCGAGGTCGCGGGCATCGTTGTCCTGGGTGGCGCTGTCGAGCAGGAACTCACCGCCGCGCACGGCATCCCGGCCCTGAACGGCGCGGCGGAGCGGATGACGGAAGCCGTCGCCCTCGCCCTTCGTTATCCCGCCGCGCGGGTGATCTTCACCGGAGGCAGTGCCGCCATCATCCCCGGTGGCCCGACCGAATCCGACACCGCGCGCCAGTTCTTCCTGAGCCTCGGCCTGCCCGAATCCCGCCTGGCCTTCGAGGATCAGAGCCGCAACACCCACGAGAACGCGGTCTTCACCCATCGGATGCTGGCGCCAAAGCCGCAGGAGAATTGGCTGCTCATCACCTCCGCCAGCCATATGCCACGCTCGATGGGCGTGTTCCGCCAAGCCGGTTGGCGGATCATCCCCTGGCCCGTGAACTACACGACCGGCCGCGATCCCGGCCTGTGGTGGTACGGCCCCTTCCCCACGCGGTTGAACCAGGCGGAATGGGCGCTGCGGGAATGGGTGGGGCTGACGGTCTATCGCCTCACGGGCCGCACCGAGGCCTGGTTCCCGGCGCCGTAGCCGGCGATCAGCGCCGCGAACGCCGCCCCGCCGCGCGCTTGGTCCGGGCTTTCGGCTTCACCTTCACCTTTGCCTTTGCTTTCGCCGTTGCCTTCCCCGGGGGCGGCGGTGGCGGCGGTGGGGCGACAATCACCACCGGCTTCGCCGCCGGCATCCCCTCCGCCCCCGCGTAGCGCTGGATCGTCGCCTCCGCCGCCAGGTGGGGATAGGCCTTGGCCCCCTTCGTCCAACGCCGCGCGAAGGCCGCCACCTCCGCATGATCGTGCCCACGGATGGCCTCGACCAGCATGGCCGCCGCCCGCGCCGGCTTCACGCGCTGCGTCGTCAGCAGGTGGCGGTGCCATTCGCGCGCCCGCAGCGGGCACCAATCCACCAGCGCCTCCTGCAACGCCAGGCGCACCTCGACCGGCAATTCCTCATAGGCCCGGTAGGCGTCGCCCTTCAGCGTGCTGAAGGGCGTGGTGGCCATGCTGTTGTCCATCGGCGCGTTCTAACGCAGCCGGGCGCGGTAGATCTCGACCGGACCGCGGCCTTCTTCCACCGTCGCGAACAGGTCATAGCCCGCGCTGACGGCGGCCATCACCTTCTCCGCCGCCGCCGGTCGCATGGTGTGCATCCAGCCGCGATCCACCACGATGGCGCGGGGGCGGGCGGCCAGCACCCGGTCCAATTCCACTTCCGTATTGGTGTCCGACAGGTCCTCGAACTCCCCCGTCAGATGCGCCGGGAAGGGAAAGCGGGTGGAGAGCCGGACATCGGCGATGACATAGACGCTGGGGTGGTAGTTCGCGATGAAGGCATCGCCGCCCGGCCCCGCGGCTTCCCGGACCGCAGCCGCCACTTCCCGCGCGGGGTCCCTGTGCATCAGGCCCGGCCCATGTTCGAGCCGCCCCGACGCCTCCACCAGCCACGCCTGCACCGCGATGACGGCGATGATCCCGGCGAAGGCGCCCCGCAGGGCGGCGGGCCGCGCCACCAGCCGCGTCAGCCACCAGGCGCCGATCGCCGCCAGCAGCGAGAGCGGCGGCAGCCACAGAAGAAAGTAATGCGCGAAGAAGAAGCCCGGCCCGGCGATGGCGGCCGAGGCCACGGCGAACCACAGCACGGCCGCCCCCGTCAGCACCACGACCGAGCCCGGCATCCAGCGCGGCCGCCACGCCGCCACCGCCACCAGCGCCGCCGCGAAGGGCACGCCCAGTTGCAGCGCCGCCGTGCCGATCCGCCGCGCCGCTTCCGCGCCCTCGATCCGCTCCATCGAATAGCGGAACGGCGCCATCAGCGACCCGTCGAGGTACTGGTCAAGCCAGCCGCGCGTCCAATAGACGAAGCCCCAGGCGAGGAAGGGCAGCGCGCAGAGCACCGCATAGGCCGCCGCCATCAGCAGCGCCCGCCGCCAAGGCAGCACGCCACGCGCCAGCGCCGGCAGCAGCAGCACGACGAAAACGAGGCAGCCTTCCGGCACCACCACCTGCTTGATGACCAGCGCCCAGCCCACCAGCAGCCCCGCCGCCACCAGGGATGGCCAGCCCGGCGCGGCGGGCGAAGGCCCCACCGCCCGCGCGGCGCCCCGCACCGCGATCGCCATGGCGCCGGCGATGAAGGGGGCGATCAGCAATTCCGTATTCGTGCACAGCCCGCCCAGCAGCACGGATTGCGCGGCATAGATCACCGCCGCGCCGATGCCGATCCGCCGCGGTGCCCCCGCCGCCCGCGCCGCGCCATAGAGCGCGCAACCCGTCGCCGCGACGCAGATCATCCCCAGCAGCCGCACCGCCTCGACCGAAACGCCAAAACCGAGAAAGGCCAGCGCGAACATCATCGGCGCACCGATGGGGTGCATGTCCCACGCCACGACCAGCGGCCAGCCGCCGCGCAGCCATTCCCGCGCCTGCACCAGGTACAGCCCCTCATCCGTATCGACCACGGCGGGGATGAAGGACGTCATCCGCAGCAGCGCCGCCGCGACGATGATCAGCAGCACGGCCCCGGCATCACCGAGCAGCGGCGAACGGGTGCGGGTGGGGGAGAACAAGGTCTGGCCGTCGGGCATGGGGTCTCGCGCGGGCGTGTTGGGCGCCCGCCCCACCCATCCCAGAGGGTGACGGCGGAAGCAACCCCGCTTCGGTGGCAGCATCGCCCGGCGGCATGGCCAGGGCCGGGCGAGGGTGCGGCGAAGGCAAGGCAGCCCCCGGCCTGGCTTGCACGCGTGGCGGCCGGCGCCGCATGCTGGCGGCCGGCAGGGGAGACGCGGCGATGGATTGGCAGGGCGCATCGGCGGTGGTCACCGGCGGCGGTTCCGGCCTCGGCGCCGCGACGGCGGAAGCCCTGGCGGCGGCAGGGGCGAAAGTCGTCGTCTTCGACCTCAACGCGGCGGCGGCCGAGGCGGTGGCCGCGCGGATCGGCGGCGTGGCGGTGGCCGGCGATGTGGCGGATGCCGTGGCGATGGAGGCCGCGATGGACGCCGCCTGCGGGCTCGGTGCGCTCCGGATCGCCGTGGCCTGCGCCGGCATCGCCCCCGCCGCCCGCGTCTCCGGCCGCAACGGCCCGCATGACCTCGCGCTGTTCGAGCGCGTGGTCCGCGTGAACCTGACCGGCACCTTCAACCTGCTGCGCCTGGCCGCCGCGCGAATGACGGGGAACGACCCCCAGCCGAGCGGCGAACGCGGGCTGATCGTCGCCACCGCCTCCATCGCGGGGTACGAGGGCCAGATCGGCCAATGCGCCTATGCCGCGTCCAAGGCCGGGGTGATCGGGTTGACCTTGCCGGCGGCGCGGGAATTGGCGCGCTTCGGCGTCCGCGTGGTGACCATCGCGCCGGGGCTGTTTCACACGCCGATGCTGGACGGGCTGGCGCCGGAGGCCCGGGAGAGCTTGGGAAAAATGCCGCTGTTCCCGGCGCGGCTGGGGCAGCCGGTGGAGTATGCGGCGATGGTGCTGGCGATTGCGGCAAACCCGTTGCTGAACGGGGAGACGATACGGTTGGATGGGGGGCTTAGGTTGCCGGCGTAGAGGTACGAGGTGGAAGGTATGCAAACGAATAATTTTTCCTTATATTGACATTTCTCGCCCGCGCGCTGAAGCCAAACATCAAACTATTGCGATATAAAAATTAATTTTATACTATAAATATTATATAAAATATTCTAGTATAATTAGAATTTATTGATTAAAAGATTAAAATTATTCTCGAATACTGAAAATTTTATCGGTATTTCCTGAATTTGTCAGTATCTCTGATACGAATATTTTGTAGTTGGCGCGTTTTTTCGCGCTGTAATATCCGCCACTTCTCGTGGAATTAAATATATTTTCCGCCGTTCATCTTCATTTACTGGGAGCAAGACAATTGCAAGTCAATCAAATTCATCAGAAATTTTATACTCTACAAACGCTGCCCCTCGCTTAAACCGTCGTAATTGCTCACCCCCATCCGTTGTAATTTGGCTTGACACGGTCACGGCTGGTTCGATTCACCGGCGTGTGTGGACCGCGCAACCCTTCTCACGCTCTCGCGCGATGACCTGATTGCCCTGCTCGAAGCGCAGGCGCAGCAGATCGC
>CANJXD010000284.1 GCA_947478535.1 Acetobacteraceae bacterium | reverse complement strand
GCCGGCGGTGATCCGCACGGCCTGGCGCGACGCGGCGCAGGATGCGGCAGGAGAAGCCGCTTTCCTGGAGCGCAACAACGCCAGCCTGACCGGCGATGACCATTGGCGGCGGGTGGACCGGTTGATCTGGGAAAACCAGGCCGCCGCCGCCGGGCGGGCGATGGCGCGGCTCGATGCCGGGCGGCGCGCCGTGGCGGATGCTCGGCTGGCCTTCCGGGCGGACCGGGAAGCGGAGACCAACGGCCGGGATATCGGCCTCGCGCATGATCGCGCGCGGGCGCTGCGGCGGAAGGACCGGGATGCGGAAGCCGCTGCCGTCTGGATCGCGGCGGAGGGGCTGCAGCGGGATCTGCCGCCCGAGGCCGCGCGGGCGATCTGGGCGGAACGGCAGGTCCTCGCCCGCAAGCTGCTGCGGCTTGGCGACCCCGCCACCGCCTATCGCGTCGCCGCCGGACATGGCCAGGCGGAACCTGGTGAGGCGCGGCAGGAGGGCGAGTTCCTCGCCGGCTTCATCGCGCTCCGCCGGTTGAACAACGCGGCCGGGGCGCTGGGGCATTTCGGCCGGGTCGCGGAAGGCAGCGTCTCCGTCATCACACGGGCGCGGGCGGGGTATTGGCAGGGTCTGGCACTGACGGCACTGGGCCGCGTGCCGGAAGCCCGCGCGCGCTTCACCGAAGCGGCGGCGCTGCCCACGGCCTATTACGCGCAATTGGCGAGCCTCGCGCTGGGGGAGACGCCAGCCCAGCTTTCGGCGCGCGTCACCGGCTTCCCGTCCCCAGCGCCGGATGGCAATGCGGCGAACGCCTTCATCGGGCGGGAGATGGCGCGCGCCGTCATCACGCTGGCCGATCTCGGCCAAGCCGACCGCGCCCGGCTATTTCTCCTCAGGATGGAGGACCTGTCGCCGGATGCGGCGGATCGGTGGCTGATCGCGCGGCTCGCGGTGGCGATCCAGCGGCCGGACCATGCGGTCTGGGTGGCGCGGCGCGCCGGGGCGGATGGGGTGATCCTGCTGGAGGATGGCTGGCCGGCGCCCTACCCCGCGCCGGCAGACGGGGCGGAATCGGCGCTGGTCAACGCCATCACGCGGCAGGAAAGCAATTTCGACATGACGGCGGTATCCTCGGCCAATGCGCGGGGGCTGATGCAGTTGTTGCCCTCCACCGCGGCGAGCGTGGCGCGGCGGCTTGGCATCCCCCACAATGTCGGGATGCTGACGACGAATGCGCCCCACAACATGCGGCTCGGCAGCGCCTATATCAACGACATGCTGGCCCGCTACGGGGGCGCCATGCCACTGGCGGCGGGTGCCTATAATGCGGGGCCGGGGCGCGTCGATGAATGGCTGGGCACCTATGGCGATCCTCGCCAACCGGGGGGGATCGATGTGCGGGACTGGATCGAGATGATCCCCTTCGCGGAGACACGGAACTACGTGCAGCGGGTGGTGGAGAACGTCGTCGTCTATCGCGCGAAGACCCCGGAAACCGCGGGGCTGGCGCATCCCCTCGCCGCCATGCTGGAGCGTCGCTGATGGCCCGCCGGATAGGCTTCACGGCGCGGGATGGGCTGGCGCTTTCGGCCATCGACCATCCCGGAGACCCTCGTCGCACGCCCATTCTCTGCCTGTCCGGGGTGACGCGGAACGCGACGGATTTCGACGACCTCGCCGCGCGCCACGCGCCAGGGCGCCGCGTGCTGGCGCTGGATCATGCCGGGCATGGCGACAGCGCGCGACCCGAAGACCTCTCGCGCTACGCCATCGTGGAGAGCCTGCGCGATGTGCTCGATGCGATGGCGGCGCTGCATTGCCATCGCGCCGTGGTCGTCGGCACCAGCTATGGCGGCATCCTGGCGATGGTGCTGGCCGTGCTGCGGCCGACGGCGCTGGCGGGTGTCGTGCTGAACGATATCGGCCCGGCGATGGGCGGTGCGGCGCTGGAGACGATCCATGATTTCGTCGGGCGCGACCCCGCGCTGCCGACGCTGGAAGCCTGCGCCGAGCATCTGCGCGCCACGCTGCCGCCGCTGACCATCGATGCGGAAGGCTGGCGGCGCGTGGCGGCCGGCACCTATCGCCGCGGCGAGGATGGGCGTTGGCATCCGCGCTGGGATACCCGCATCGCCCAGGTGATGCGCGCCAACGGCCCGGCGCCGGACCTCTGGGCGCCCTTCGGCGCGCTGGCGCATGTGCCGCTGCTGCTGCTGCGGGGGGAGCTTTCCGAATTGCTGACCGCGGAGACGGCGCAGGCGATGCGGGCGGCGAGGCCCGACATGGAGTTCGCGAACATCCCCGGCACCGGCCATGCACCGACACTGGCGGAGCCGATCGCCATCGCCGCGCTGGACCGCTTCCTGGACGCCATCCCATGACGCCGGCGCTGCTGGTTGCGACGCTGGGCGGCGCCGGGCGGATGAAGCCGGCGCCCGGCACCTGGGGCAGCCTGGTCGTGCTGCCGCTGGCCTGGGCGGGACCCTGGGCCTGCCTGCTCGGCGCCCTGTTGCTGACCATCGGCGGCTACTGGGCCGCAGGGGTGGTGCTGGCGGATGAAACGGAGGACCCGGGCTGGTTCGTGGCCGATGAAGGTGTGGGCATGCTGCTCGCACTCGCCGCCTTGCCCGTCGCCACGCCGCATGGCGTGCTGGTCGCCTTCGCGCTGTTCCGGCTGTTCGATATCGCCAAGCCCTGGCCGGTGTCCTGGGCCGATGCCCAGGGCGGCGCCTTCGGGGTGATGGCGGATGACATCCTGGCCGGTGGCATCGCGGCGGCGATCCTGCTTGGGCTCGTGCAATTCCTGCCATGGATGGTGACGTGATGCTGCCTGCCTCGACGCTCGATGACGCCGCGGCGCTGCTGGCCGAATTGCAGGCCACCGGCACCACGGTGGCGACCGCGGAAAGCTGCACGGGCGGGCTGATCGCCGCCGCGCTGACCGCCATCGCCGGGTCCTCCGCCACGGTACTGGCGGGCTTCGTCACCTACTCGAACGAGGCCAAGGCCCGCATGCTCGGCGTACCCGCCGGGGTGATCGCCGCGGTCGGCGCGGTCAGCGAGGAGGTCGCGCGCGCCATGGCCGAAGGGGCGCTGCGTGCCTCGGGCGCCGGCATCGCGGTGTCCTGCACCGGTGTCGCCGGTCCCGGTGGCGGAACAGCGGAAAAGCCGGTGGGGCTCGTCCACATGGCCTGCGCCCATGCCGGCGGGACCATCCATGAACGCCACGTCTTCCCCGGCGACCGATCGGCCGTGCGGGCCGCCACCGTCCTCGCCGCCTTCGCGCTGCTACGGCACGCCCATCACCGGAGCCCCTGATGACCCAGACCGACACGCTTCTCGCCGCCCTCGATGCCGGGCAGGAGGCCGCGGTCGCGCGGCTGGTGGACTGGCTGCGCATCCCCTCCGTCAGCGCCCAGCCCGCCCATGCCGCGGATTGCGTGCGCGCGGCCGAATGGGTGCGGGACCAGCTGATCGCCATCGGCTTCACCGCGAGCCTGCGCCAGACCCCGCGCCACCCCGTGGTGGTGGCGCACCATCCGGGACCCAAGGACACGAAGGCGCCGCATCTGCTCTACTACGGGCACTATGACGTGCAGCCGCCGGAGCCGCTGGAGCTCTGGACCTCGCCCCCCTTCGATCCCGTGATCGTGGATGGCCCGAAAGGCAAGCGCGTGGTCGCGCGGGGCGCGGTGGATGACAAGGGCCAGACGCTGATGTGGATCGAGGCGCTGCGCGCCTGGCACAGCGTGGCCGGCGGCCCCCCCTGCCCGATCACCGCCGTCATCGAGGGGGAGGAGGAAATCGGCTCCCCCAACCTCGGCCCGTTCCTGGCGGACAACGTCGCGGAACTGAAGGCCGATGTCGCCATCATCAGCGACACCGGGATGTGGGATATCGACACGCCCGCGCTGACCACGCGGCTGCGCGGCATGTGCTACGTGCAGTTGGACATCCGCGCCAGCAACCGGGACCTGCATTCCGGCATGTATGGCGGCAGCGCGCTGAACCCGCTGAACCTCATCACCCGCATCCTGGGGGACCTGCATGACGCGCAGGGCCGCATCCAGTTGCCGGGCTTCTATGAGGGCGTATCCGAGACCTCCGCCGAGCAGCGCGCCTCCTGGCAGAAGCTGGGCTTCAGCGAGCATGATTTCCTCGGCGCGATCGACCTTTCCGTCCCGGTGGGGGAGAAGGATCGCGGGCCGCTGGAGCGGCTTTGGGCGCGGCCGACGGCCGATATCAACGGCATCTGGGGCGGCTATATGGGGCCGGGCAGCAAGACCGTGATCGCGGCGGAAGCGCATGCGAAGGTGTCCTTCCGCCTCGTCCCCGGCCAGGACCATCAGGCGGTGTTCGAGAGCTTCAAGGCCTTCGTGCGCGCCCGCCTGCCGGCCGATGCGAAGGCCGAGTTCCAGGTCTTCAGCAGCAGCCCGGGGATCGAGGTCCCGGCGGACAGTGCCACGGTGCGCGCCGCCAGCGCGGCCCTGGCCGCGGAATACGGGCGGCCGGCGGCGATGATCGGCTGCGGCGGGTCCATCCCCGTCGTCTCCAGCCTGAAGGACATCCTCGGGCTCGATACCGTGCTGATGGGATTCGGGCTGGAGGATGACCAGGTGCATAGCCCGAACGAGAAGTTCGACCTGCGCTGCTTCCACCAGGGTGCCCGCAGCCATGCGCGGTTGCTGGCCCGGATGGCGGGTGGCTGAACAACACGCGGGACGGGTGGCCGAGGATAGTCTTTCCCGTCCTGGCTTCAGCGGGCCGGTCGACGGCGTGGGCGCATCCGTGTCGCGACGCAAAACCCTGCGGTGACAAGGACTTCAGGCCAACAGTTCCGTAGCCCGTTGGTTCCGGCACGGATAGACTTCACGGCGCGGTGAGGTCCGGCCGAGCCGGGCGGCACCGCCGTCGTCGAGGTCTTCACCGGGGTGCTTGTGCCACAGCGCGTTCCGTCCCGATCCAGCGCCGTGAAGCGATGCCGGCACGCGGCCTTCGCCGGGCTTGCCTTGCTGGTGACGGTCGCGGTTGCACATCCCGCCAGAGCGCAGGAAGCAGCCCTGGACACCCCCCTGGACACCCCCCTGGCAATCCGCGCCATCATCGGCCTGGCCGACCCCGCGCAATTGCTGCCGGCGGAGGCGGGCGCGCGGGGAGTCGACCTCTCCCGGCTCGATATCCCGAACCCCGCGGGGCTTGTGGCGCGGCTGGCGGCCCTGATCGGTGAGCCCATCGAGTCCGCGGCACTCGACCGGCTTCGGGATGCCGTGACGACGCATTTCCGGGAAGCCGGGCGCCCTTTCGTCGATATCGGCCTGCCAGAGCAGGATGTGACGGATGGCGTGCTGCAACTCGTCATCGTGGAGTTCCGCCTCGGCCAGGTCGGCGTGGAGGGTAATGCCTGGTTCGGCACGAACCACATCCTGTCCCGCGCCGGGCTGCGCCCCGGGCAGGTCGTGGACAAGCCAGAGCTGGACCGGCGGATCGCGCAGCTCAATGCCGGGCCATACCTCGTCGTCACCCCGGAATTCCGCCCTGGCACGGCGCCAGGCACCACGGATGCCGTGCTGCGGGTGCAAGACCGCCTGCCATTGCAGGTCACGGCATCCCTCACCAATACCGGCTCCCCGTCCACGGGGCTGGAAAGGCTGGCGCTCGGCGCGGCCTGGGGGGATGCCTTCGGGCGTGGCGATACGCTGAGCTGGACCTTCACCACCAGCCCGGATTTCTGGCACGAACGCGGCGCGATGGGCGGGCGCGAAAGGCCGCCCGCCTTTGTCGGCCACAGCCTCGGCTGGCAGACCCAGCTTCCCTGGGGGCACAGCCTGTCGCTGTCCGGCGGACATATGCGGCAATCGCCGAAGCTGGGGCCGGACCTCGGCTCCCGCGGCCTCACGGTGCTGGCGGGGGCGGTCTACGCCGTGCCGCTCTCGGCACCCGATGCGGCGGGCGCGCAGGAACTGTCCTTCGGCTACGACTTCAAGCGCACCAACAACGACCTGTCCTTCGGCGGCGCCACGGTGCAGCGCGGCTTCACGGAGGTCAGCCAGTTCACGCTGCGCCATATGCTGGCGGTGCCGCATGCCGGCGGCCAGACGCAGTTGCAATCCAGCCTGGTGTTGAGCCCAGGCGGCATGACGTCGGAGAATACCGACACGGCCTTCCAGCCCAACGGCTTCGACCAATCCGGCACCCCCGGCGCCAAGGCCCGCTACGCCTATGGCCGTGTCGCGCTGACGCGGATGGCGCCGCTGACGGACAGCCTCGGCCTGGTGCTGCGCGCGAGCGGGCAATGGGCCAGCGGCACGCTGCTGCCGAGCGAACAGATGTCCCTCGCGGGGTCTGATGCCGTGCGCGGCTATCACGAATTCGGCGTCGCGGCCTCCGATGGCGTGCTGCTGACCGCGGAACTGCGCGGGCCGCGCATCCCCCTGCCCCGGCTGATGACCCGGCTGATCCCGGGCGAGGTTGTCTCCGGCGCAGCGGCGGATGCTGTCGTGCAGCCGCATCTTTTCGCGGATTGGGGGCGTGGCTGGAATCGCGTGCCGAGCGTGGCGGCCCCGGCGCGGGTTTCGGCGGCGAGCATCGGCATCGGCACGCGGATCGAGATGGGGCGTGGCGTCAGCCTGCGGCTCGAACAGGGCTGGCAGTTGATCGAGGCGCCGCGCCAGGGCGCCGATGGCGCCTTCCTGCACCTGGCGCTGACCGGCACATGGTGACCCCACGCTACCGCGCCATGCTGCTGCTCGGCACGGCGATGACGCTGCCGGGCAACGCGCTTGCGCAAACACTGCCGCAGGGCGGGCGCGTGGCGGCGGGCAGCGCGCAGATCGGCGCTGGGGCGAACCAGATCACCATCACCCAGCAATCCGGCCGCGCGGTGATCGATTGGCGGTCCTTTTCCATCGGTGCCGGGGCGAGCGTGCAGGTCCAGAACGGCAGCGGCGCAACGCTGAACCGGGTGCAGGGTCCGGCTTCCGCCATCGCGGGATCGCTGTCGGCCACCGGGAGCCTCTACCTCATCAACCCGCAGGGCGTCGTCATCGCGCCGGGTGGGCGGGTGGTGACGGGGGGCGGCTTCGTCGCCAGCACGCGCCCGGCCGATGCGGATCGCTTCATGGCGACGGGCGCGCTGGCGCTGCGCGGCAGCGGCCCTGGCGATGTGGTGAACCAGGGCCGTATCGAGACCGGGCGCGATGCCGTGCTGGTCGGCCGCGCCGTGACGAATGAAGGCACGATCCGCGCTGGCCGCAGCGCGACGCTGGCAGCGGGGAACGAGGTGGTGCTGCAACCCGAGGGCCAGGCCGCGCGCGTGGTGGTGCGCGGCGGGCGCGGCGATGTCACGAACACCGGCAGCGTGGAGGCGGCGGAAGTCGCGCTGCGGGCGGCGGGTGGCAATGTCTACGCGTTGGCGGGCAATGCGGGCGGGTAT
>CANJXD010000283.1 GCA_947478535.1 Acetobacteraceae bacterium | reverse complement strand
TGGTAACATCGCACCGTGCCTGGCGCCCAGAGCGGCGCCTGCGCCGCGATGGCGCCGACCATCGCGTCCCAATCGTAGATAGTGCCGGAGGCTGCGGCATCGGCAACGGGAATGCCGGCGGTATGGGCCAGCACTTGGCGCGCCGTCACCGTCTGCTTGCCGTGCTGCGCGAAGTCAGGCCAGTAGCGGGCCACCGGCGCATCGAGGTCGAGCAACCCGCGCTCCACCAGCTTCGCCGCTGCGAGGGCAACGAAGCCTTTTGCCACCGACATCATGCAGGCAGTCGTGTCCCGCTGCCAGACGCGGCCGTGAGCGGCGTCGGCGAGGCCGCCCCAGAGATCGACGAGCATTCGGCCATCGATCATCACGGCGATGGCGGCGCCAACCTCGCCGTCCTGCTCGAAATTCTCGGCGAAGGCCGCGCGCAGCGGCGCAAAGCGCGGGTCGCACTCACCCTGGATGGTGGCAGCGTCAGCCATGTCGCTCGTCTCCGGTTTGATGCGTGACCGTCACGCGACGCATCGGAACAGCGCTTCGATCAAGGTGCTCGCGCGCGGGCCGATGTCGATACCGCCATGCATGCGGTTCGGCGCGTAGCAGAAGCCGATGCCGGCGGCCGGGTCGGCGAAGGATTGGGCGCCGCCCGCGCCGGAATGGCCGAAGGTCGCGGGGTTCGGTCCCATTGGACGGTCGGGCGGGCAGTTCAGGAAGAAGCCCAGCGCCGCGCGGAAGGTCAGGCCCGACGCGGCGGAACGCGCGTGCCATTGCTGCGCCGTGGCATGATCGAGCGCAGCGGAGGATATCAGCCGCACATCGCCGAGCCGGCCGCCCTGTGCCAGCGCGCCGTAGAAGGTCGCAATCGCCCGCGCCGTCCCGTGCCCGTTCGCCGAGGGAATTTCCGAGGCCCGCCAGGCGTTGGAGTTGAAGTCCTCCTCCGCCGGCAACTGCGCCCAGGCGCGGGCGAGCAAGCTCCTCGGATCGCCGGATTGCGCGATGGCCAGCACGTTGCCGGCGGAGGGCACCATCGTCGCGCAGCGCGCTGCCTGATCGGCCGACAGTCCGATGGCGTAGTCGATGCCGAGAGGACGCGCCACGCGATCCCGCAGGTATCGGCCCAGCGACACGCCCGTGACGCGGCGCACCAGCTCGCCGAGGAGAAAGCCCTGCGTCATCGTGTGGTAGACAGCCTCGCCACCCGGCGGGAGCATCGGCACCTGCGCGGCCAGAGCCTGGGTCATCGTGTCCCATTCGTAGATCGCGCCGCGTGGCGGCCCCTCAACCACCGGCACGCCGGCCAGGTGGCACAGCGCCCAGCGCACCGGCGTCGATTCCTTGCCGTGGCACCCATATTCGGGCCAGTAGCGCGCGACGGGCGCGTCGAGGTCGATCAGACCGTCATCTGCCAGAGCGTGGACGCAGAAGGCGGTGACCGACTTCGCGACCGACATCATGCAGACGATGGTGTCGCGTTCCCAAGGCCGTTGCCGCGCCGGGTCCTTCCAGCCGCCCCAGAGGTCCACCACCAGCCGTCCATGATGCATCACGGCGATGGCGGCACCGAGTTCGCCACGCACTGTGAAATTCTCGCGGAAGGCGTCGCGCAGCGGCGCGAAGGCCGGGTCGCAACGCCCCTCGACCATATTGGCGGTCACTGGCGTGGCGCGGGGCGGACCAGCAAAGCGTTGAAGCGCCGGTCGGGCCAGAGCTTCACCTCGATGCCGGCGCGGCTGGCGGCGGTATTGCTGGCATGGAAGATCGGCAGCACGGCGACGTCCTCCGCCGCGATGGTTGCGGCCTCTTCGTACAGGCCCTGGCGTTCGGCCAAGTCCATTGCGGCGAAGGCGCGACGCAGCACGGTGTCGAAGGTCGGGTTGCTGTAGCGACTGCGGTTGGTGGAACCGAGCCCGCGCGCGGGATCGACGCTGGCGATCAGGCTGCGCAGCGGCACGGCGGCGTTGATGCCGCCCTGGGCGGTCAGGAAGGCGCTGTATTCCTGTCGCCCGGCCTGGGCGAGATAGACCTGCGCGGGCGCCGCTCCGACCTCCACCGTCAGGCCGATGCGGGTCCAGAACTGCGCGATCGCCTGCGCGGTCGCCGCCTCGTTGAGGAAGCTTCCGGCATCGGCGTTCAGCACGATGCGGAAGCCGTCCGCCCAGCCGGCTTCACGCAGAAGGTCCTGCGCTCGGGCGGGGTCGTAGGGGTCCGGCGGCAGGCGCGGATGGGCGCCTTCCAGCCCAGGAAGCGTGATCTGCCCGGCCGGAACGGCGGTGCCCGCCATCACGCGGTCGGCGATGGCGGTCCGGTTGATCGCCAGGGACAATGCCTGCCGCACACGGCGGTCGCGCAACGGATTGCGTGCCAACGCAGTGCCGTCCTTCGCGGTAACCTGCGGCGAGGCATCGCGCACACTATCGAGCGCGATGGCGAGGACGGTGGTGGAGGGAACCGCGAAGACGCGCAGTGCCGGGTTCGCCCGCAGCGTGGCCATGTCGCCCGCAGGCAGCGTGCTGATCACGTCGAGGTCGTTCGCAAGCAGCGCGGCAACGCGCGATGCATCACGCGGGATGGCGCGTTCCGTCACCCGCGCCCAGGGCGCGGGACCGTCGCGATGGCCGTCGAAGCGCGCGACGTCCAGACGCTCGTTCCGCGCCCAGCCGACGAAGCGGTACGGCCCGGTGCCGATGACGAAGCGGCCCTCGTCGAAGGCCTGCGTCGTTGCGGCTTCCGCGTGGCGCGACGGAGCGATGAAGATGTAGGCGAGGTCGTGCAGAAGGAAGGGCGCCGGCGCGGCGGTCCTGACCCGCACGGTGTGGTCGTCCACCACCTCCAGCGTCGTGCCGGCGAGGTAGCGGCCATAGGACGAAGGGCTGCGTTCCAGTTGCCCTGGCCGGGCGTAGGAATAGGCGACATCGGCGGCGGTGAAGGGCGTGCCGTCATGGAAGGTGACACCGCGCCGCAACGGGAATTCCCAGGTGAGGTCGTCGATGACGCGCCAACCGCTGGCGAGCATGGGCACCGGGCGGCCCTTGTCGTCCAGGTCAACCAGCCTTTCCCAGATGACGGCGTGGGACGAGGCGGTGGCGAAGGTGCCGAAGAAATGCGGATCCATCGTCGGCAATTGTAGCCGCGTGCCGAGGCGAAGGTCCTGCGCCCCCGCCATGGCCCCTGACAGGGCCAGCATGATGGTGGCCATCATGCCGACCAGCGGACGGCGTTGTGCGTTACAGACAGGCATGGATGGCATCCCTCATGCGGCGGGCATGCGGACTTTCGCCGCTGCCACCAGGAAAGGCGCGGCCCGGCGCATAGGCGAAGGCCAGTTGCAGGTCGGGGTCCGCGAAGGCGATGGCGCCACCGCGCCCGCCATGACCGAAGGCGCGTGGGCCTGGCCCAACCATAGTATTCGCGTCAGGCAGGCGAAATCCGAGGGCCATGCGCGACGCCTTGCCGGTCAGGGCCTCGGCGCCGCGCCATTGCTCGGCGGTGGCGCGCGAAAGTGCCTCGCCCGACAGCAGCCGTACACCATCCAGCGTGCCGCCCGCGGCCAAGGCGGCATAGATGCGTGCGATGCCGCGCACCGTGCCGTGGCCGTTCACGGCATAGAGTTCCGCCGCCCGATGCGCCGCGCTGTTGCGATCCTCCGTCGTGTCGAGGCCCGCATGGGCCTTCGACGCCAGGCTGCCCGGTCCGGCCGCCCCGCCTGGTGGCAGGAAGAAGGTGGCGCATTCGGCCTGTTCGCCGGCATCCAGGCAGAAGCCATAAGCCGCATCGAGCGGGGCGGCGACCATTCGCCGGAATGCATCCGCAAAGCGCAGGCCGGTGGCGCGGCGCACCACCTCACCCAGCAGGAAGCCGTAGGTGAGGGTGTGATAGCAGGGCGTCGTGCCAGGCTCCCACAGCGGCGCCTGCGCCGCGAGGCGCGCGACCATGCTATCCCAGTCATGGGCCTCGCCCGCCGCCGCCCCCGCCGCATGGGGCAGGCCCGCCCGGTGGTCCAGCAGCCAGCGCAGCCGCAGATCCTGCTTGCCCGATGCGGCGAATTCGGGCCACAGGCGTGCCACCGGCGCATCGAGGTCCAGCGCACCCCGATCCGCCAGAATGTGCACGGTGAGCGCCAGCATGGCCTTGCCGACGGACATCATGTTCACGCGCGTCCCACGCTGCCAGGGCAAGCCTTCGGTCGCGTCGCGGTACCCGCCCCAGAGATCCACGACGACACGCCCGCCCAAAATGACGCAGAGCGCAGCGCCGGTTTCCCGCTGTGCCGCAGGGGCGGCGAAGCCGGCGGCAAAGGCCTCGCGCAGGGATGCGAATCGCGCATCGCAGGCGCCTTCAATCGCATAGGGGGCGGTACCCTGGTACGGCGCTTCCGACACTCGTGAATCGAAAGCCCCGGTGTTCAAGCAGCGCGGAGGAAGCGGCGGCGCCACGATGGGATCACGGGCCCCCGCGCTGCGCGCGCCCAAGCCAGCGGCCGCGCAGGTCAGGGCTTCAACCCCTGGGCGGCGCCCCAGTCGGGCTGCATCTCCGTACCACGGCGCCATTGCGTGCATTCTCGCTTCGGTGCCTCAAAAGGCTATCAGCCGCTCCGCCGGCACACAACATGCATCCAAGGCTCGTCCGGCGATTCCGCTTGTTGCGTAGATGGAGTGCGCCCCTGGGGGTGGACAGGATGGGCGATTTGAATTGACCCCCCTGGTTGGGCTTCCGGAGGATGGAAGTCATGACGAAGCATCGGTCGCACAGCGGCGCGCGACCTGCGTCGCCATTCCCGGGGGCTTCGTCTGCCTGGCCGCCATCGTCGACGCCTGGACGAGCAAGGTCGTGGGCTATGCCATCAGCGGGTCGATGGATGCCCGCATCGCCGTCGCCGTGCTCAAGGCGGTGATCCGAGGCCGCAGCCCACCCCTGGGCTGCATTCATCATTCGGACCGTGGATCGCAATAGGCGTCCGAGACCTATCGTGCGCTGCTGGCCGCCCACGGCCTGACCGGCTCGATGAGCCGCCGGGGCAATCCATATGACAACGCCAAGGGCGAGAGCTTCATGAAGACGCTGAAGGGTTGAGGCCGTCTGCGGGTGGAGAAGCCGTAGGCGCTGACGGACGCATCGGCTAGCGGCGGACGGCAGGGAAAAGCTGAGTGCGGTTCGCCGGGCAACTCGGCAATGAATTCACGCTGGCGTATAGGCTCATCCGCGGAGCCGATAGCCGGCGGCTCTTCGTTCCCGTGCTGGAGCCGTGCGCGCCGCAAGATGCTCGACATGCGGAGCCCGCCGCCCAAGGCGCCGGCCCTGCGACAAGCCGCGGTCTCCCGCTGAGGCTTGCCGTCGCATCGTCAATCAAGCGTTCGCAACGGCCTTCTCGATATCGTGGAGGGGATGCCCGGTGAGGTCCTTGGCGATCTCCCCCACAAGCTTGGCGGACAACGCCTTGTGGTAGTGCCTACGCATCTCGCCCAACGTACGCGGCGCGGCAATGACAATGAGAGCGCCGATATGTCCGGCTAGCACCTGCGCGTTCAACATCTCGGCGACTCCCGCCGCGAAACCGTCCTCGTCCTGCTGGCTATCGTCGGGGTTGGCCGCGCTGCTATGATGCCGCGCGCCTGAGCCTTTGTTGTCGCGATCGACATCCGGTACCGACATCGCGATGAGGTTGGCCGTGCCATTTTCACCGTCATTCCGGAACAACTTCAATTTTTCGCCGTCGACAACGGCCACGAAGGCGTCAGTTGAGAGCAGCATGGTGGCTCCTAAGGCAAGCGGGCAAGGTGTTGCAACGAGCCCAAATGAGATTCCGAACCGCCCGCAACTCAATGAACGCAGCATCGTGCGGTGAGTTGCGCGCCGCGTCCCATGCAGGTTGCGGCTCACTTCCCGCGCTCGAGCGGATCACGAAATTCCCGGGAGAACATCGCCGGCGACGTGCTGGCCTCCGGCACCACCATGCCGTGGAACAGCCCGGCGAAAGGGTGGAACGCTGGTGCGGTGATGGCCAACGCATCGCTGAACCGGCGGCAGACGATATGGGCCGGTGCGGGCGTGGCCTTTGCACAGGGTCGAATCGTTGGCTTCGACGGCCAGATCGAGCTTGAGGCGCTGCGCTTGTTCGGGCTGCCGGAGGCGGCGCCGGCGGTGCTTTATGCCTGCCCGTCGGTGTAGGTCGGGATGCGGCAGTTCAAGGCGGAGGTGTCGTGGGACCTGCCGTCACGCGCGAGCGGGGCCACGGCGCTGACCGATGTGACGGTGACTGGGTCTCGGCGGGGGGGTCTGGCGCGGGCATCGCTGGTCAGCGCGACGCACTTCATCGACCTGACCGCCTTTGCCTGGACCAACAACACCGTGCGCGTCATGACACGGAACATCTCGGGCGCGACGTTCGATCTGGCAGCGGCGACGCTGTCCGTGGGCGTGACGAAGCGGCGGGTGCCGTGATGCTAAACCGGATCACGAAGCCGATGATCGCCAGCAATCGCCGCTCTCCACGCAGGGTTGCGCATGTCGAATGCAACCACACCTCTGCGAACGATCGATTGGCCGAAGGACCCGATGCGTGACAGAGTTTTATCTCATCCTGGCCGTGTTTCTGGCCTTCACCCTCAACCAGTCCAGTCGCATTCTTCGCGCGCTCGGCACGCTGACGGCGGCGCTGTCCCTGGTCATGATCTCGTGGTCGATCATCCTGGCCAATCTCGATGGCACCTTCGCCGCCATCCCCTCACATGCGGGGCTCACCGAACGCATCAAGCCCCTCGTCCTGAACACCCAGGCCGCGATTGCCGCGGCCGCGGCCGCTTTCCTGCTCTGGGCGGTCTGGGCGCAGGCCACGAGGCGGGTGAATGAGCCACTGCCTTTGCGTAACACGCCGTCGGCCTTCGGCCGGGTGTCGCGCTATGCGCATTGGGTCATCGGCAGCCTGATCCTGGTCCTCCTGCCGATGGGGCTGTTCACCTCGGTGCTGGCGGCGGATCACCCGGAGCGCGGCGCCTTCCTAGCGATGCACCAGACGCTTGGCCTGACGGTGCTGCTGCTGGTCGTGCTGCGCGTACTTTGGCTGGGGCGAAGCCCCGCGCCGCCGCTGCGGGCCGATGCAAGCCCGTTGCAGCGCCAGTTGGCCCGCGCCACGCATCTCGGCCTCTATGGGCTCATGCTGGGCTTTCCCATCACCGGCGTTCTGCTCACAGCCTGGCGTGGCGATGCTCTGGACATCTATGGCTGGTCCGTCACCGGTCTGCTGACACCTGACGCGCAATTTGCCGCTGCCGTGGGCGTGCTGCACAATCTGGTGCTGCCGGCGGTGTTCTACCTGGCGCTTTTCGCGCATCTCGGCGCCGTGACGAAGCACCATTTCGTCGAGCGCCCGGAACGTGTCAACGCCAATGAGACAGCCGGTCTTCGAGATTAGGCTTGGAGTTTCAGCTTCTGCGCAGGCGGGTTGATCCAGAC
>CANJXD010000282.1 GCA_947478535.1 Acetobacteraceae bacterium | reverse complement strand
GGGCAAGAAGAACGCGCCGTGCATCATCTTCATCGACGAAATCGACGCGGTCGGCCGCCATCGTGGCGCTGGCCTCGGCGGCGGTAACGATGAACGCGAGCAGACGCTGAACCAGATGCTGGTGGAGATGGACGGCTTCGAATCCAACGAAGGCGTCATCATCATCGCCGCCACCAACCGGCCGGACGTGCTGGACCCCGCGCTGCTGCGCCCGGGCCGCTTCGACCGCCAGGTCGTGGTGCCCAACCCCGACGTGAACGGGCGGGAGAAGATCCTGCGGGTCCATATGCGGAAGGTGCCGCTGGCCTCGGACGTCGAGCCCAAGACCATCGCGCGCGGCACGCCGGGCTTCTCCGGCGCCGATCTCGCGAACCTCGTGAACGAGGCGGCGCTGCTCGCGGCCCGCACCGGGCGCCGGACCGTGGGCATGGCGGAATTCGAGGCGGCCAAGGACAAGGTCATGATGGGCGCGGAACGCCGCAGCCTCGTCATGTCCGAGGATGAGAAGCGCATGACTGCCTTCCATGAGGCGGGCCACGCGCTGGTCGCGGTGTATGAGCCGGAATGCGACCCCGTCCACAAGGCGACGATCATCCCGCGCGGCCGTGCGCTTGGCCTCGTGATGTCGCTGCCGGCCGGCGATCGCTATTCCAAGCACAAGTCCAAGCTGAAGGCGGAACTCGCCATGGCGATGGGCGGGCGCGTCGCGGAGGAACTGGTCTTCGGCGCCGACAAGGTCTCCAACGGCGCGTCCGGCGACATCAAGATGGCGACCGACCAGGCCCGCCGGATGGTGACGGAATGGGGCATGTCCGAGAATCTCGGCATGATCGCCTATGGCTCCAACGACCAGGAAGTCTTCCTCGGCCATAGCGTGACCCAGTCCAAGAACCTGTCCGAGGAAACCGCACGGAAGATCGATGCCGAGATCCGCAGCATCATCGACTCCGCCTACGCCCGCGCCACGCAGGTTCTGAGCGAGAACATCGACGAGTTGCACCTGCTGGCCAAGGGCCTGCTGGAGCATGAGACGATCTCCGGCGATGAGATCAGGCTGATCATCAAGGGCGAGCCCATCGTGCGGGTCCGCCCGGATGAGCCGGTGAACCAGGGCCGTGGCAGCGTGCCGACCAGCGGCCGCCCGACCCCGCGCCCGAACACCGGCGGCGGCTTCGCGCCGCAGCCGGGCACCTGATCCCTGGTTTCGGGCCGCTCGGCCCGGACCTTGCAACCGCACGGCCCGCGCCCCTGGCGCGGGCCGTTTCGTTTTGGGGGACCGCCCCACGAATTGCCCTTTCCCCGGCGCGGCGCCACGGGGCATCTTCCGCGACACAGGGAATCCGGGGGCATCTGATCGTGACGGAAAGCTGGGTCGAGCCGATGGGGCTGCTGCAAGGGCGCACCGCCGCCCTCGCCGTGGCGGCGGATTTGGCCCTGCCGCTGGCCGGTGGCCCGGCCGCCTTCACCATGGTCAGGCTGATTGGCGCCGACGCGCCGGAAGGCCCCATCCCGCTCGCCGATGTGCCGGCATCCTGGCAGGACCGCGTCGTCAAGCTCTCGGCGCCGCCGGCGTCCTTCGCGGGGCTGGACCTGCCGCATGTCTCGGGCCGGCCGCTCATCATGGGCATCGTCAACGTCACGCCGGATAGTTTTTCCGATGGCGGGCGCTATGCCGGCCATGCCGATGCGATCGATGCCGGCCACGCTTTGCTGGAAGCCGGCGCGGACCTGCTCGATATCGGCGGCGAGAGCACCCGCCCCGGCGCCATCCCCGTGCCGCCGGAGGAGGAATGCCGCCGCGTGCTGCCGGTGATCCGCGAACTCTCCAAGGCGTCGATGATCAGCATCGATACGCGCAACGCCGCCACCATGCTGGCCTCTCTGGAAGCCGGTGCGGAGATCGTCAATGACGTGACCGCGCTCCGCCATGATCCCGCCGCTGCCCGCGTGCTCGGCCGCAGCGAGGCGAGCGTGATCCTGATGCACATGCTGGGCGATGACCCCCGCACGATGCAGCAGGGCATCGCCTACGCCGATGTGGCGCTGGAAGTGGCGCAGTTCCTGGCGGATCGCGTCGCCGCGGTGGAACGCATGGGCATCCCGCGCGGGCGCATCGCCATCGACCCCGGAATCGGCTTCGGCAAGCGCCTGCCGCAGAATTTGGCGCTGATGGAGCGCCTGCCGCTGCTGGCGAATATCGGCTGCCCCATCGTCTTCGGCGCCAGCCGCAAGCGCTTTATCGGCACGTTGTCCGGCGTCGATGAGGCAGGGGACCGCATGGCGGGCTCGGTCGCCGCGGCGCTGCATGCGGCAACCCAGGGCGCTTCGATCCTGCGCGTGCATGATGTGGCGGAGACGGCGCAGGCCCTGGCCGTGTGGACCGCGATCCATGCCGGCATCCCGGAGGAGGAGGAGGAGGCGTAAAGCCCCCTCTCAATGGACGCATTCGCGCCCCGGCGGTAAACCCGCCAGCATGACGACGCCCCTACGCAAGCTTTTCGGCACCGATGGCATTCGCGGCAAGGCGAATACGCCGCCGATGGATGCCGGCACCGCGCTCCGCCTCGGCCAGGCCGTGGGGCGCTTCTTCAATCGCGGCAGCCATCGCCACCGCGTCGTCATCGGCAAGGACACCCGGCTTTCCGGCTATATGCTGGAACCTGCCCTGACCGCCGGTTTCGTCAGCGCCGGCATGGATGTGATGCTGGTCGGCCCGATCCCGACGCCGGCGATCGCCCTGCTTACCCGCAGCCTGCGCGCCGATCTCGGGGTGATGATCTCGGCCAGCCACAACCTGTTCGAGGATAACGGCATCAAGCTGTTCGGCCCCGATGGGCTGAAGCTGTCCGACGCCCAGGAAATCGCCATCGAAGCGCTGATGGATGAGCCGCGCTTCGCCGATGGCCTCGCGGCACCAACGAAGCTCGGTCGCGCCAGCCGGCTGGACGATGCCCCGGGCCGCTATATCGAGGCCGCGAAGGCCACCTTCCCGAAGGGCCGCAACCTCGAAGGGCTCCGCATCGCCGTCGATTGCGCGAATGGTGCCGCCTACAAGGTGGCGCCGACCGTGCTGTGGGAACTAGGCGCCGAGGTCGTGACCCAGGCGGTGACGCCGGATGGCTTCAACATCAACCGCGATTGCGGGGCGACGGCACCGGGGCGCCTGCGGGAATTGGTGCGCGAACGTCGCGCCGATCTCGGCATCGCCCTCGATGGCGACGCGGACCGGCTGGTACTGGTAGATGAGACGGGGGAGGTGATCGATGGCGACCAGATCCTCGCCACCATCGCCGAAAGCTGGCAGCGCGAAGGGCGGCTGGCCGGCGGCGGCATCGTCGCCACGGTGATGTCCAATCTCGGCCTCGAACGCCACCTCGAAGGCCTCGGCCTCGCGCTGCATCGCACCCAGGTGGGGGACCGCTATGTGGGCGAACGCATGCGCGACAGCGGCTGCAACCTCGGCGGCGAGCAATCCGGCCACGTCATCATGGCGGATTTCGGCACGACGGGGGATGGCTTGGTCGCCTCGCTCCAGGTGCTGTCCATGCTGGCGGAGGAAAAGCGCCCAGCGAGCGAATTGTGCCGCCGCTTCGCGCCGCTGCCGCAGAGCCTGGTGAACATCCGCTTCACCGGCGCCTCTCCGCTGCGGGATGCGGAGGTCATCGCCGGTATCGCCGCGGCCGAGGCGAAGCTCGGCAAGCGCGGCCGCGTGCTGGTCCGCCCCTCCGGCACCGAACCGCTGATCCGCGTCATGGCCGAGGCCGAGGATGCGGAGGCGATGCGGGAGACGGTGGATGGCCTGGCCGCGCTGATCCGCGCCCGCGCCGCCGCGATGGCGGTGAAGAAGGCCGGGGCGGGCGCCGGGGGGGGAGAGTGAGCGTCCCGGGGCGAGTCCTGATCTGCGCGGGGTCCGATAGCGGCGGCGGCGCGGGCATCCAGGCGGATATCAAGGCGGTGACGGCGCTGGGCGGGTTTGCCGCCACCGCCATCACGGCGCTGACGGCGCAGAACACGCTGGGCGTGCAGGGGGTGATGGGCGTGCCGGGGGACTTCATCCGGCTGCAGATCCACTCCGTGCTGAGCGATATCGGCGCCGATGCCATCAAGACCGGCATGCTGGCGGATAGCGCCACGATCACCGCGGTGTGCGACGCGCTGGCCGAATTCAGCCCCGGTCTTCCCATGGGCATACCCCTGGTCGCGGACCCCGTCATGGTCGCCAAGGGTGGGCACCCGCTGCTGGCGGCGGAGGCGATGGAGACGCTGAAGGCGCGGCTGCTGCCGATGGCCGCCATCATCACGCCGAACCTGCCGGAAGCCGAGGCGCTGACCGGGCTTGCCATCACGACGGTCGCCGGGATGCACCGCGCGGCCGAGGCCCTGTTGCGCCAGGGCGTGCGCGCCGTGCTGCTGAAGGGTGGGCACCTCGATGGCCCGGTACTGACAGACCTGCTGGCGACGCCCACGGGCACGGACGCCTTCGAAAGCCCGCGTATCGCAAGCCGCCACACCCACGGCACCGGCTGCACCCTGGCCTCGGCGCTCGCCTGCGGGCTGGCGCAGGGCATGACACTGCGGGAGGCCGTGATCCGAGCCCGCGCCTATGTCCGCGCCGCCATGCTCGCCGCCCCCGGCATCGGCGCCGGCCACGGTCCGCTTGGCCATGGTGTGACGATGGACCCCGCCCGCCTGGAGCGCCTGTCTTGAGGAGCTATCCCTTCGTCACGGTCGATGTCTTCACCGGCCAGCGCTTCGGCGGCAACCAGCTCGCTGTCTTCCCCGATGCGCGGGGGATCTCCGACGCGGAGATGCAGAGCCTGGCCGCCGAGTTCAACCTGAGCGAGACGACCTTCGTCCTGCCTCCGGAAAACCCGGCCAATACGGCGCGCGTCCGTATCTTCCATCGCACGGCGGAAATGCCCTTCGCCGGGCATCCGAATGTCGGCACCGGCTATGTGCTGGCCGACCGCGCGGCGGGGGATGTGCTGCGCTTCGAGGAGATTGCCGGGCTGGTGGAGGTGCGGCTGGAACGCGATGCCGCAGGCGTGGTGATCGGCGCCACCATTGCCGCGCCGCAGCCCCTGAAGATCGGCCCGGCTATGCCGCTCGACCTCGCCGCCGCCTGCGCGAGCCTGGTGCCCGGGGATATCGTCACCACCCACCACCCGCCGACCATCGCCAGCGATGGCGGCAATCCGCGCCTGCTGGTGGAAGTGACGGAACGGGCCCTGGCCGCCGCCGCGCCCGATTTGCCGGCCTTCCGCCGCGCCGTGGCGGCGACGCCGGTGCTGGGGGGCAAGCTCTCGCTCTATCTGTATCGCCGGGATGGCGCGGGGCTGCGCGCGCGCATGTTCTCGCCCCTGGCGGGAACCTGGGAGGATGCGGCGACGGGCAGCGCGGCGACCCCGCTGGTGGGGTTCCTGCTGCATCTGTCTGGTGCCGAGACCGGCGCATGGGACATCGTCCAGGGCGTCGAGATGGGCCGCCCGAGCCTGCTGCGGACCACGGCGCGGCGCACCGCCGACGGCATCCGCGCCACGGTTGGTGGACAATGCGTGCCGGTCTTGAAGGGCGAAGCGTTCCTGTGACGAATACTCCGCATGCCACGCCGGTGCCGAATATCGCGCACCTGCCTCTGCCCCTGCTCGCTTTGCCCATGGGGTTCGGCGGGCTCGGCCTTGCCTGGCGGCAGGCGGCGGTGAGCCTCGGCGTACCCGCGATGGTGGGGGAGGCGCTGCTGGCGCTGACGGCGCTGGTCTGGCTGGTGGTGGTGGGCGCGCAGGCGTTGCGGGCCGTGGTGGCGCCTGCGGCGCTGGCGGCGGAGCTGTCGCATCCCGTGCGGGCGGCCTTCGCGGCGGCGCCGACGATCGGGCTGATGATCATCGCGGCGGCGATCTGGCCTTATTCCCCCACGATCGGCGGCGGGCTCTGGTGCGTGGCGGTGCCGCTGCACCTGATTGTGGCGATGCTGCTGCTGCGCCGCGTCATCGGCGGCAAGGCCGAGGCGGCGATGCTGGCGCCACCGCTGATGATCCCCTTCGTCGGCAATATCCTGGCGCCTGCGCTCGGCGCGCGGATGGGCTTCCTCGACGCCTCCTGGATGATGTTCGGCGTCGGCTTCTTTCTGTGGCTGGCGGTGCTGCCGCTGCTGCTGCATCGCTTCTTCGCCGGCCCCAAGCTGCCGCCGGCGCTGTTTCCTTCCGTCGCCATCCTGCTGGCGCCGCCGGCCGTCGGCGCGCTGGCCCTGGTGGCGCTGACGGGGTCCACGGGCGGGCCGAGCCTCGCCTTGGCGGGGCTCGCGGTGCTGATCGCGGCGGTGCTGCTGTCCCTGGTGGGCGACTTCGCGAAGCTGCCCTTCAGCCTGGTCTGGTGGAGCTTCACCTTCCCCGCCGCGGCCTTCGCGGCGATGCTGATGGTGGAGGGTTTTCCCGCCATCCTTGGCTGGTTCTTCCTCAGCATCGCGACCGCCATCTGCGGCTGGTGTGCCTACAAGACGGCGCTCGCCGCCCTGCACGGGGCGTTCCTGCGGCCCGAAAACCACTGACGCCGCCGCTCCCCCGGCAGGGCCGGGGGAGGATGCCTCATGTCATTGCGGCGTGATGTTCGCCGCCTTCACCAGCGCCTCGTAGCGGGCGCTTTCCTCCCGCAGGAAGACGCCCAGCGCCGCTGCCCCCATGGTGGACGGCGTCTGTCCGATGTCGCGGATGCGGCGCTGCATCTCCGGCGTTGCCATGGCGGCGGCGGCGGCGGCGGCGACGCGGGCGACGAAGGCCGGGTCCGTCCGGGCCGGGGCGAAGACGGCCTGCCAGACTTCCATCGTCAGGTCCCGCGTCTCAGGCTGTTCCGCGAAGGTCGGCATATCCGGCAGGAAGGGGTGCCGGATCGGGGAGGAGACGCCGTAGCAGCGCACCTTGTCGTCCTTCACCATGGGCGCGGAGCTGGTCAGCGTACTGACGGCGAGGTCCAACTGCCCGCTCATCACATCCGTCAGCATCTGCGCGCCCATGCGATAGGGCACGTGTTCCATCTTCAGCCCGGCGCGGCTCACCAGCAATTCCCCGAACAGGTGCAGCGATGTGCCGGTGCCGGAACTGCCGAAGTTGAACGGCGCCGGCCGCGCCTGGCTCGCCGCGATCAACTCGCCCAGGGTGGCGGGCATGCCGGGCTTGCCGATCAGCATCAGCGGCAGCGTCGCGATCATGTGCACGGGCGCGAAATCGCGCAGCCCGTCGTAGCGGGTGGTGGACGGCGTGACGATCTGCGCGACGTTGATCGTGCTCTCCACCCCGATCAGCAGGGTGGAGCCATCGGGCGTCGCGCGCGCGGCGCGTTCCGTGGCGATGGTGCCGCCGGCCCCCGTCACATTCTCCACCAGCACCTGGCGGTCGAGGCGGGAGGTCAGCTCCGGCGCGATCAGCCGGGCGATCTGATCGACATTCGTCCCCGGGCCGAAGGG
>CANJXD010000281.1 GCA_947478535.1 Acetobacteraceae bacterium | reverse complement strand
CGGCACCGGCCTGACGATCCGGGAGGTCTATGTCTCGCTGTCCACCGACGGCAACTGGGGCGCCGACCGGTTGGGCCAGAACGTGCTGCAACCCGGTCAGCGCCTGTCCATCAGCCTGCCCGCCGGGGGCGTCTGCACGGTGGATATGCGGATCGTCTTCACCGATGGCCGCTCCAATGAACGCCGCCGGGTGGAGACCTGCTCGGTGAATGATTTCGTCTGGCGCTGAACGGCCTGGCGGCGATGGGAGGGGGGGTCCAGCGGCTTTTTGCTGGCACCCACGCGCGTTTCCGTGATGTTCCAGATTGCGCCTTGAACCGCTGCACCGTGGCCCTCAGGGCCTGGAACCTGTCCGAACACCCCCTCGGAATCGCTCCTGGAACACCTGAGGTCGCTACGCTCACTCAGGAAGTGGGCGGGCTTGCCTGGGGACCGGTGCCGGGGTCCATACTCACGCCTCACCAAGCGCCGGGATTGCGGCGCCGGAGCCACGATGATGCGCCGCCGCACCCTGCCCACCCTGCTGCTGCCCTTGCTTCTCGCCAGCCCGGTGTTTTGTGCCCCGGCCGTGGCGGCAGGGCTCTCGCTCGGCCATGAATTCCTGCCCAATGGCACGGCGCTCGGCACCTGCATGGCGCGCGCCACCGCTGCGGTGCAGATGGTCGGCCTGCGGCTGATGAACCCCACCACCTCCGCCGTCTGGGCGGAAAACGCCCAGCAGGACCAGCTCTATGTGCTGTATTGCATCCCCGAACGCGGCGTCCTCACCATCACCGGCGCCGGTGACCGGTTCGAGGATGTGGACCCCTGGGTCACCCGCCTGCGCGAAGCCTACCGCAGCGGTGGCGCCGGCACCGGCGCGCGGATCGCGCCAGCGCCAATGAAGTAGCGGCGCGAGACCAACCCCGTTCCGCCCCTACGGGCGGGCGGGTCAGACCCGGCGGGCCGGCGGGTCCCGGCTCAGCCCCTTCGCGGCGAGCGCCTGTTCATACGCCGCCCAGCGTTCCGCCTGTTCCTCGCCCAGCCGGCGCAGGAACGCCCAGGAAAAGATGCCACTGTCATGCAGGTCGTCGAAGACGATCCGCACCCCATAATGCCCGACCGGCTCCAGCCGCATGATGCCGACATGCCGGCGGCCGGGCACGATCACCCGCTGCCCTGGCCCATGTCCCTGCACCTCGGCAGATGGGCTCTCGACACGCAGGTATTCCGCGGGCAGCGCGAAGCCCACGCCATCATCCCAGGCGAGGTCGAGCCGCTTTTCGGCCCGGTTCAGCCGGATTTCCGTCAGCGTCGCCATGCGATGGGTCGGGCCCCGTTTCAGGCCAGCTTCCGCGCCTCATCCGGCAGCATGATCGGAATGCCGTCCCGGATCGGATAGGCCAGCCCGCCCTTCTCGCTCACCAGTTCCCCGGCTTCCCGGTCATAGCGCAGTGGCCCCTTGGTCACCGGGCAGACCAGGATTTCCAGCAGCCGCGGGTCCACCGCGCCGGCGGTCGTCTCCGTACCAGTCATCATGCCGCTCCTCTGCAATCCGCCGGGGAATTAGCCCAGCCCGCCCGCCGCGTCACGCCGGGACGCGCCTCAACTCGGCTTCTGCCCCGGCACCATGGCATGGCTGCCCATTTCCATCAGCGCCACCAGCATCGCCGCCCGCTCCGCCGCCCCGCGGGCTTCCAGCAGCGCCTGCTTCTCTGACGCTTCGAAGGGGCAGACCATGCAGAGTGTGGTCACCAGCATCGCGTCCGCTGTCTGCTCCACCGCATCCCAGTTCGCCTCGATCCCCCGCGCCTTGAAATAAGGGCGGAGCGCGCCGAGAAGGGCAGCCCGGTCGATCTGCGGCGCCGGGCCTTCGATCGCGAGGTCGGAGGCATAGTCGCCATACTCCACCGCCGCGCGCCGGTAGTCGCGGCGCAGCGCCACCTCCTCCGTCACCCGGAAGCGGATCAAGCCCGTCAGCGTGACGAGGTAGCGGCCATCCTCCGTCTCGGAGAAGGAGGACAGCCGGCCGAGGCAGCCGATGCGGTAGATCTGGCTGCCGATCTCGGTCCGCGGCAGCTTCGGGTCCGGCTGCACCATGCCAAGCATCCGCCCCGCCGCCAGGCTGTCCTCCACCATCGCGAGGTAGCGAGGCTCGAAGATGTTGAGCGGCAGCTTCCCCTCCGGCAGCAGAAGCACGCCCGACAGCGGAAAGATCGGGATCTCCGCCGGTAGCGCCTCATAGGCCGGATGAAAGGCTGGGGCCGGATGAAAGGCTGGCATGGGTCCCGTTCTCAGCCGGCCACGCTCACACGTTCCGGCATGCTTGGCCTCCTGGTGGGGGCCTCCTGGCGGGGCGCACCCGGGTTTGGGGGCGCCTGGCGGGATCAGCGAAACAGCAGAGTGGAGAGCTTCCGCCGTCCCGCAAGGGTCGAGGGGTCATCGAATCCCCATGCCTCGAAGAACTTGAGCAGTTGCTTGCGCGCCGCCTCCTCGTTCCAGGCCCGGTCGCGCTTGATCGCATCGATCAGCGCATCGACGGCGCCGGCGCGGTTCTCCATCGCGTTCAGCGCGACGGCCAGGTCGATCCGCGCCGCGTGGTCATTCGGGTCCGCCGCCAGGCGCCGCTCGAATTCCCCAAGCTTTTCCCGCGCCAGGCGCCCTTCCACCGCAAGTTGAAGCTGGGCGCGGACGGAGGCGATCTCCGCGTGATCAACAACCTTGGCTGGGGCCTCGTTGATCAACTCCTGCGCCTGCTCCTCCTCACCGAGGGCCATGAGCATGCGGGCGAGGCCGGCGATCGCCTCGGGGTTCTCGGGCTCTGCTTCCATCAGGGCGCCGAAGATTTCCGCGGCGCCGGCATGGTCCCCGGCTTCGACCGCGGCCTTCGCCTCCGCCAGCAGGTCGGCCGCCGGCAGCTGGCCGCCAGCCATCTTGAGCAGTGCCTCGATGAACTTCTTGACCTCGCCTTCCGGCAGCGCGCCCTGGAACAGATCGGCGATCTGGCCCTGCACGAAGCCGACGACAGTCGGCACGGATTGCAGCGGCAGGCCCATCTGCGCCAGTTGCTGGACGAGCTCGCGGTTCTTGTCGATGTCGATCTTGACCAGCTTCACCCGGCCCTGCGCCGCGCGAACCACCTTCTCGAGCGTCGGCGTCAGCTGCTTGCAAGGGCCGCACCAGGTCGCCCAGAAATCCACCAGCACCGGCGTCTGGCGGCTTGCCTCGACGACATCGGCCATGAAGGTGCGCTGGTCGCCATCCTTCACCGGGTCAGCGACACCCCCTGGGGCACCCCCCGAGGCACCCCCTGGGGCTGGCTGGCGGGACGGGTCGAAGATCATTTCCATGGCAGGCATCCCTCGGATCTCGGGCGTCAGGTCTATGGGCGCATAGATGCGCCTCGCGTGGCCGGAAGCAAGCCGAGGCGGTATCAGCCCGGCGACGGGACGTCCACCACCGCCGGAGCATGGCCGAGGCTTTCGAGGAAGCGCAGCAGATCGGCCGGGCGGATCGCCGTGGTCATGGTGTTCGTCAGGGGATGGAAGTTCACCCACTCGAACGCCTCCATCAGGTGCCGGTCAAACACCACACGCACCGCGCCAGGCTTGGCGTTGACGAGGCCGAAGGGCGTGACCGAGCCTGGTTCCGCCCCCAGCTGGGCGCGGAGGTCGCCCGCTTCCGCGAAGGCGCTGCGCGGCGCGCCCACGGCCCGGACGAGGGCATTGACGGACACCCGCCGCTCCTCCTCCAGCACCGCGAGCAGGAAAGGGCCTTCGGCCTTGGCGGGCCGGAGGAACAGGTTCTTCGAGTGCCCCCCCGGCAGGTCCGGCCGCAGCGCCTGACTTTCGGCGACGGTGAAGACCGGGGGGTGCGAGACCGTGCGGGCCTCGATCCCCGCCGCGGCGAGGCGGGCGAGCAATCCCTCAGGTGTTTCCATGATGTGTGAGGCGGCTCCTGCGCAGCGGCGTGCAGAAAGTTCTTGCATGGCGCGGGGGGTGGCTTGCAATCCCGCCCGGGCATGGTAGTTACCCGGCCCCGACGACGGAGCGCGGGCGTAGCTCAGGGGTAGAGCACAACCTTGCCAAGGTTGGGGTCGAGGGTTCGAATCCCTTCGCCCGCTCCAGTCGGTTTTCCGAACTCAGATTTCTCCTTCTTTGGTGGCGCCGCGGACCGCAGGTTTCCTGGGGTTTTGCCGGTCATGCTTGAGGGTTGGAGAACGCAACGACCTCGAAAATCTCTCTGCGGAGACCCGAAAGTCTCCGAAGCTTGGGGGTGGCCCGATTTAACCCTCAAGCTTTATCTCATTGATATTGAAAGGATTGTTCTGCGGCGGGCTTGGGCATTTTCAGCTAATCGACCGCCTGGCAAAGGGCACCGGAGAACGGAGAATTTCCTCTGACCCCCGACCTGGTCATCGCCGTGGAACTACACCTGAGGAAATGATCGATTTTATCAATGGCCGGCTCAGCGATTGACTGGTTGGGGCCGATAATTCGAATCGCCTATTGGCTCCAGTCGGTTTTACAACCTCACATTTCTCACGCGTCAATGGCGCCCTGCACCGCAGGTTTCCTGGGGTTTTGCCGCGGCGGCTTGAGGGTTGGAGAACGCAACGACCCCGGCAATCGCTCTCCGGAGGCGCGAAAGTCTCCGAAGCTTGGGGGTCGGGCGATTTAACCCTCAACCTTTATCTCGTTGATCCGGCGAGAATTTCTCGGCGCTGAGCTTGGGGGATTCCTCAAGTCGATCGCCAGGCAAACGCGACCGGAGAGGGAAGACCCGACCCTGACCCCCAAGCCGATCATCCGTCCGATCCAGGGGGGCGTGACCACTTTCGACAACGGTCACTTCCGCCCCCGCCTGCGGGTGACCACCGCCACGGCGACGCCTTCTCGGTCAGTGCAAGGAATTACCGGCACCTCGGTCCTCCACCATCGAGGCTGTCCCGGAGGAATCCAGGGCGCCGGCCAGACCAAGGATCCATCCTTCCACCTGGGCGACAGTCCGCTCCGGGGCGCTGAGGCGGGGCCGCAGGAAGGTGGCGAGGCTTCCGTCCCTATCGGCCATCGCCAGCCAGGTGGCGATGCTGAAGGCATCGTGCTGGTCGCTCGTGCGGCCGTCCCGCGCGAAGCCGCGGCTCCAGAGGGCAGGATAGACTTCCGCGATCGCGGAGCGGCCGGATGGCACCTCCCACCCATCGAAGGGCCAGAAGTGCACGCGCGGGCCCAGCCGCTGGCGCAGGAAGCGCAGCCAGGGGATGCCGGCATGGGTGGACTTCGCCACCGAGCCCTGCACGTCGAAATGGAAGACGGATTTCGCGCCGCCCGCTCGCTGCTCGGTCAGCCGCTGCCACCGGGCATTACCCTGGCGCGCCGCGCCATGGCCGAAGGACCCGTCGCGGATGAAATCGACGTAGGTGTGATCCTCGTCGGTCGGCCAGTGGCGCTGGAAATCGTCGAGGAAGGCGGGCCAGTCGGGCAGCAGGCCATGCACTTCGAAATAGCGTAGCGGGAAGGAGAAGCCGTGGTCGATGCCGACCAGCGTCGGCACATCCTCGGCCAGGCGCTCGACGAGCCATTCCGCGATGCCGCGCCGGGTCCAGTATTTGCGCAATGAGGGCGGAGGCGGAACTTCGGTGGACACGGCGCCGCCCTCGGTGAGGTAGACGCGCAGCCCCTTCAGGCTGGCAGTTGGCGTCTCCGCGCCGGAGTAGTCGATGCCGATGGTGCGGGCGAACGCGGGCATTCAAGATGCTGTGCCGAGCACTGGGCGGGACACGGCGCAGCAATCTAACAGTCTGATTTTATTATGATAAATGTCGCGGCGCGGCAGCCGCCGTGCAGTGTAAGGGCCCGATACCGCTTGACTTTCAGCCATGCTGACTGCATGTTTGCGACGTCTCACCTGCCATGTGTAGGACGAGCATTCGAGGCCGCCCCGGTTCGCCTGGGCGGCTTCAGCCGTTTTACGGCCTGGCGCGGCGGTGAGCATCTCGCTCCTTCCTGAGTTGCGCGATCCGCCCGCTCTTGTCGGTGCAGTAGGCCGTTCTCTGGAGCCAGTAGCCCTGGCGCTGCCCGAGAACTACCAGATATTCCTCGCGAAACCAAAGCAGCGTGTTGACTTCGGTACCGCGGGTGTTTTGCCACATGTCGATTTCGGCGTGCGTCACAGCATTCTCGATTACCCACCGCACCCAGCGGATGCGCTCGCAGCGGCGCAGATCAGGCAAACGGTCATCCTCGACGCGACCTTCCTGCACCAAGTGCCAGAACGAAGCCCATCGGCCCCCGGCTTCAGGTTGCCGACGGCAGTTCACCTTCCCACCACCAAACACGATCCCGCCGCGTGCAATCTCGCCGATGAAGATGCTGTGGAGGGCGGTTTCGTAAGCGGGCCAGTCGCCGCCAAAGGCAGTGAACGGGAGCAGATCGGGCGGATTCATCCAGTCGCCCCCTGCGCCCGCCACACCAGAATGTTGAACTTGGTGGCCGCGAAGGTCGATGTACGTGAAAGCGCTTGCTGCCCGAGGCTCGCGCGTAGGCGCTCAATAATCGCCGTCTTGGCCGGGCTCGTGGCGAGGCCACGGTTGGCATAAGTGAGCGCGCCGATCAGAAGATCGGTGATCTGCAATAGTTCGCTTTCGTGGCTGCGCACCTGCTGCACGCGCTCGACCGTCTGGCGTTCGAAATCGAACAGGCTGTTGGCGAGCACATCGTGCAGCTTGCGGGTTTTCGGTCCACCCCGCGTGTCCTTGACGTCGAGATAGATGCGGTAGCGATGCGGCGCAGCGAAAATCGGGCGCAGCATCGTGAAATACATCTTGTAGTACCACTCGTCGTGGCTCTGATCGAAGCGGGCGTGATCAAGCTGGGCTTTGTCGGGCACCAGGAGCCCGCGAAAGCGCATGCGATTGTCGGCAAGAAAAAGGTCGATCAGCGCGAGATAAAACCCAGCCTTGGCGGGCGATACCTTGGTCCATTTCGCCTCGAAGGCAGGCTTCAAGCCATGCGCCGATTTCAAGGCCCGGATCGTCTCCGCGAGGGCCCGCACCTCGCCTTGAGGGCATGTCACCGCGCCCCAAGCCATGACGGGAACGCCGTCGTGCTCAAGGTGGCAGCTCTCGTCACAATAGACGTTGTAGATTCGTGAGTCCGTCATTCCGCGAGTTCCAGCTCGCGTGCCGCCGCAGGAGCGAGGGCTTCGGCGAGGGTGGCGTCCAGCAGGCGCGTGCGGGCAGTGGTGGCGCCGGCGAGGCTGGCTTCCAGCGCGTCGCAGATGGCCATGAGTTCGTTGACCTTCGCGACGATGCGCCGCTGCTCGGCGAGGGGTGGCAGGGGGATGAGAACCTGCGTCAGAATCTCAAGGTTGGGTGGATTCAACATCCGTAGCGAACACCACCGCGGCTCTGTGTTTCGCCCCGGCTGGCCAGCTTTGCAAGTAGGCTGTTGAAGGCCTCGTTTGGGGTGGCGTAGTCG
>CANJXD010000280.1 GCA_947478535.1 Acetobacteraceae bacterium | reverse complement strand
TCGAATGCAACGCCTGCGTCACGGCCTGCAAGAACGAGCACGAGGTGCCCTGGGGCATCAATCGCCGTCGCGTGGTGACCATCAATGATGGCCGCCCTGGCGAACGCTCGATCTCGATGGCCTGCATGCACTGCACGGATGCGCCCTGCGCGGCGGTCTGTCCGGTCTCCTGCTTCTACACGACGGCGGATGCCATCGTGTTGCATGACAAGGACCTGTGCATCGGCTGCGGCTACTGCTTCTACGCCTGCCCGTTCGGGGCGCCGCAGTATCCGCGCGTCGGCAACTTCGGTGGCCGCGGCAAGATGGACAAGTGCACCTATTGCGCCGGTGGCCCGCAGGCCGACAACACCGCGGCGGAATACGCGCAGTACGGCGCCAACCGCATCGCGGAAGGCAAGCTGCCGCTCTGTGCCGAGATGTGCTCCACCAAGGCGCTGCTGGCGGGCGATGGCGAGATGATCGCCACCATCTACCGCGAGCGTGTGTCGAAGCGCGGCTACGGCGCCGGCGCCTGGGGCTGGCGCACCGCTTATCGTGAGACCGTGGGCGCCTGATCGGGCGACAGGATGCGGTGGGGCGCCGGCGGCGTCCCGCCGGCCTCCTAGGGGGAATGCACATGACCAAGATCACGCGACTTGCCGCCGTTGCGGCCCTGGCGTTGGGGATCGGCGCCTTCGCCGCGCCGTCCTTCGCGCAGATCGGCGGGCCCGTCACCGGCACACCGACCAACCCCATCACCTCCCCGGCCTCGGCCGACGAACTGGAGTTGATGAACGCCCTGAATGGTGGGCGCATCGCTGGGCGCTCCTCCATCCCGGATGCGCAGGCCGCCACGCTGATCCAGCCGGAAGGCCGCGATTGGCGCGCTTTCCACAACACGACGCTGACCTGGGTGAGTGGCATCGCCGTGCTCGGGATGCTCGCCATCCTGGCGATGTTCTACCTCTCGAAGGGCCGCATCCGGATCGAGGCCGGGCCGGCGGGCCGCACCATCAAGCGCTTCGGCCTGTTCGAGCGGACGGCGCATTGGATGACGGCATCGTCCTTCATCGTCCTTGGCCTGTCGGGCCTCAACCTGACCTTCGGGCGCTTCCTGCTGCTGCCGCTGGTGGGGCCGGAGGCCTTCACCGAGATCAGCATGCTCGGCAAGATCGCGCACAACTACCTGTCCTTCCCCTTCACCCTCGGCGTCGTGCTGTTGTTCCTGGTGTGGGTGAAGGACAACATCCCGAACGCCGTCGATGTCGCCTGGTTCAAGGCCGGTGGCGGCCTGCTCGGCAAGTCGCATGGCCACCCCGCTTCCGGCCGCTTCAATGGCGGGCAGAAGATGGTGTTCTGGGTCACGGTGATCGGTGGCAGCCTGGTCGCGGCTTCCGGCTACATCCTGATCTTCCCCTTCACCGTGACGGATATCGCGGGGATGCAACTCGCGCACATCGTGCATGGCGTGCTGTCCGTGCTGATGGTCGCGGCGATGCTGGCCCATATCTACATCGGCTCCCTCGGCATGGAAGGCGCCTTCGATGCCATGGGCTCTGGCGAGGTCGATCTGAACTGGGCCAAGGAACATCACTCCCTTTGGGTCGAGGAAGAAATGACCAAGGCGCGGGACACCATTGCGGGTCCGCCCGGCGCCAAGGCCGCTGGCGCGGACTGAGCTTCGGCGCCACCCTTCGGGCCGGCCGGGCATCCACCCGCGCCGGCCCTTTTTGTTTCCAGCCCTTCTTGTTGTTCGGGGATCGATCGATGACGCGGCTGATGGGGCTGGCCGGCTGGAGTGGCGCCGGCAAGACGACGCTGATGACGCGGCTGATCCCCGCCTTCGCGGCGCGTGGCGTCAGCGTCTCCACCCTGAAGCACGCGCATCACGCCTTCGATATCGATCGCCCGGGCAAGGACAGCTACGAACACCGTGCCGCCGGCGCCCGACAGGTGCTCGTCGCCTCCTCCAAGCGTTGGGCGCTGATGACGGAACTGCGTGACGCGCCGGAGCCGCCGCTGCGCGACCTGCTCGCGCAGCTTGCCCCGGTCGATCTCGTCATCGTGGAGGGCTTCAAGCGCGACATCCACCCGAAGATCGAGGTGCATCGCAGCGCCAACGCCAAGCCCTGGCTGCACCCGGAGGACCCGCACATCGCTGCGATCGCCGCCGATATCGCCCCGCCTTCCGCCATGCTTCCTTGGGCACATCTGGACGAGATCGAGGCGATCGCCGATCTGGTCCTGCGACACGCGATGCCGCTCGGGGATTTCCTCGGGCACTGAGAGACGGAGACCATGGCCCAGCTCACCGACGACTGCTTCGCCTTTGGCGGCAAGCTGATATCCGTCGAGGAGGCGCAGGCGATGATCGAGGCGCGCGTGCCGGCGCTGGCGGGCGCGGAGACCGTGCCGCTTCGTGCCGCGCGAGGACGTATTCTGGCGCGGGATGTGTTGGCGCCGCAGCCGCTGCCGCCCTTCTTCAACTCCGCCGTCGATGGCTACGCCTTTCGCCACATCGACCTTCGGGCGGATGCGCAAACGCACCTGTCCATCGCGCAGCGTTTGCAGGCGGGGCAGCAGGCCGCAGCGATCGCCCCCGGCACCGCTGTCCGCATCTTCACCGGCGCGCCGATGCCCGATGGCGCGGACACCGTGATGATGCAGGAGGATGCGCGGGAGGAAGCGGGCGCTGTCGTGCTCGCACCCGGCCTGAAGCGCGGCGCCAATTGCCGCCCGGCGGGGGAGGATGTGGCGCAGGGCGAGGTGGCACTGACCGTCGGCCGCCGCCTGCGCGCGCCGGAGGTCGGCCTTGCCGCGGCGCTTGGCCTGACGAGCCTGCCCGTGCGGCCGCTGGTGCGTGTCGGCGTGTTTTCGACCGGCGATGAATTGGCGGAACCCGGCACGACGCTGGGTGCTGCGCGGACCTATGATTCGAACCGCTTCACGCTTTTGGCGCTGCTGGCGGGATTGCCGGTGGAGGCCTCGGACCTGGGCATCCTGCCGGATGATCCCCTCGCCACCGCCGCCGCCCTGCATCGCGCCGCCGCCTCGCAGGACCTGCTGCTGACCTCGGGTGGCGTCTCGACCGGGGAGGCGGACCATGTGAAGGCGGCGATCGAGGCCGGTGGCAGGCTGGTGTTCTGGCGGCTGGCGATCAAGCCCGGGCGTCCGGCGGCGATGGGTGTCATCGGCGGGACGCCGGCGATCGGCCTGCCCGGTAACCCCGTGGCCGCCGTCGTCACCTTCCTGCACCTGGCGCGGCCGCTGGTGCTGCGCCTGGCCGGTGCGGTGCCGGAGCCGCTGCCGCGTTTCGTGGCGGAAGCCGATTTCCGCTACCGCAAGAAGGCGGGGCGGCGGGAATATGTGCGGGTGCGGCTGGAGGCGACGAAGGGCCTGCCGCGCGCCATCAAATACGAAAGGGAGGGCGCGGGGCTGCTGACCTCGCTGACCCGCTCCGACGCTTTCGCGGAACTGGAAGAAGACGTGACCGAGGTTTCGCCGGGCGACCGCGTGGCGGTGCTGCCCTTCAGCGCCGTCTTCTGATCAGCCTTACAGCCGGACGCCTGATGTGGTGTGGCGCTGTTCCGCGGTCTGCTGGTAGTTGATATCCAGCACGCGATAGCCACCGAAGGCGATGATGGCGGCGCAAACCACGCCGAGCAGGACGGACTTCATCGCGGCGTCTCCCTTGAAAAGCCGTATCTCACCCTTGTATCGGTGCGACCGGCGCGGCTTGCAAGAGGCGTTCGGCCTCCGCCAGGTCATCCGGCGCATTGGCGTTGAAGAATGGGTCGAAGGGCAGCACGGGCCAGTCCACCGCGACGCAGCCGAAGCGCGCGGTCCAGCGGTCGATCTTGCGTTCCCCCGCCAGCAGCGCGGCGCGCAATTCGCCCCGCAGCGCCACCGGCCAGACGCCGATCGGCGGATGCGTCTGGCCACCGGATCGGGCGCAGGCCATGGGCATGCCGGCGGCCTGCCGCGCCGCATGCAGCCCGGCCACCAGATCGCCCGGGATGAAGGGCGCATCGCCGGTGACGGAGACAACCCAGGGCAGGGCGGGATGCTCCGCCGCCGCATGGTCCAGCGCCGCCAGCACCCCGGCCAGTGGCCCCGGAAAATCGGCGATGCCATCGGCGATGACCGGCAGGCCATAGGCGGCGAAGCGTGCGGGATCACCATTCGCGTTCAGGATGATGGCCGGCACCTGCGGGCGCAGCCGATCCAGCAGATGGTCCAGCAGGGGCCGCCCTGCCACCTGGCGGAGCGGCTTGTCGCCGCCGCCCATGCGCCGGGCGAGGCCCCCGGCCAGCACCACCGCCAGCGTGTCAGCCCGCATCGGGAGCAGCCTGGATCGCGGCGTCGCTGTTCTTGCGCCAGTGCCTGGCGCTTTCCTCCTCGACGTAGTGCAGATCCGCGTCGAAGATGATGCGTTCCTCCCCCGCCAGGGCGATGAAGCGCTTGCCCTTGCAGCGGCCGATCAGCGTCAGCTTCGCCTCCCGCGCCAATTCCACGCCCCAGGCGGTAAAGCCGGACCGGCTGACCAGGATGGGGATGCCCATGCGGACGGTCTTGATCACCATCTCGGAGGTCAGGCGCCCGGTGGTGTAGAAAATCTTGTCGCCGGGGGGTTCATCTTCCCGGAACATCCAGCCGGCGATCTTGTCCACCGCATTGTGGCGGCCGACATCCTCCATATAGACCACCGGTTCATCCCCCCGGCACAGGGCACAGCCGTGGATCGCGCCGGCCTCGAGGTAGAGGCTCGGGATGGCGTTGATCCGGTGCAGCAGTCGATAGAGCCAGGAGGTCCGCAGCACCGCCTCGGGCGGCAACTGCACGGAGGCGAAATCCTCCATCAGATCTCCGAACGCCGTCCCCTGGGCGCAGCCGGAGGTCAGGGTCTTCTTCTTCAGCTTCTGCTCGAAGTTGGTCTGCGCGTCCGTGCGGACGACGACGACGCCGAGGTCCTCGTCATACTCGACCCCCGTCACCCGGTCCCGCCGCTTCAGCATGCCCTGGTTCAACAGGTAGCCCAGCGCCAAGTCTTCCGGCCGGTCCAGGATCGTCATCATGGTGACGATCTCCTGGCCGTTCAGGTAAAGCGTCAGCGGTCGTTCGACGGTGACAGCGGTCTCGATCGGCGCGCCGGTCTGGTCGATACCGGTGACGCGGCGCGTCAGCCTTGGGTCGGTGGGGTCCGGCTGGACCCGGAGGAGGGACTGGCTCATCGCCCGAGGGTGGGTGCTGGCGGGCCCGGCCGCAAGACGGCCGGGATGCCGCTGCCCTTCAATCGATCACGATCTTCGGCCCCGCCGCGCCCCGTGCGGCCAGCTTTTCCCGCAGCCTGGTGGCGATGCGCTGATAGGCCTGGGCTTCCTCGGACTCCGGCCGCGCCGCGACGATCGGGGTGCCGGCATCGGCCAGTTCGCGGATGGCCAGCTTCAGCGGCAATTCGCCGAGGAATTCGACGCCCAGCCGCTCCGCCTCCAACTTCGCGCCGCCATGGCCGAAGATATCCGTGCGGTGGTTGCAGTTGGGGCAGCAGAAGAAGCTCATATTCTCGATCAGGCCGAGGACCGGGACATTCACCTTCTCGAACATCCGCACCCCACGCCGGGCATCGATCAGCGCCACATCCTGGGGCGTGGAGACGATGACGGCGCCGGCGAGCGGCACGCGCTGGCTCATCGTCAGCTGCGCATCGCCGGTGCCCGGCGGCATGTCCACCACCATGATGTCGAGCGCGCCCCAGGCGACCTGGCCCATCAGCTGTTCCAGCGCCCCCATCACCATCGGGCCGCGCCAGATCATCGGCGTTTCCTGTTCCACCAGGAAGCCGATGGACATCGCCTTCAGCCCCCAACGGCTGATCGGGATGATCTGCTGGCCCTCCGCCCGCGGGCGTTCCTGGGTGCCGAGCATCTGGGGCAGGGAGGGGCCAAAGATATCCGCATCCAGCAAACCGACGCGCAGCCCCTGCATCGCCAGCGCCACCGCCAGGTTCACCGCGGTGGTGGATTTGCCGACGCCCCCCTTGCCGGAGGCAATCGCGATGATGGCGCCCACCTCGGGCAGCAGCATCGCACCCTGGCCGGGGGTGGACCTGCCGCCCGGCGCGGCGTGGGCCGGGGCACCGTGGCTATGCGCCGCGGGCGCCGCGGCGGGCTTCGGGGGTTCCGCGCGATGGGCTGTCAGCACCACGGTCGCGGACAGAACGCCCGGCACGGCGCCTGCCGCGCGTTCGGCTGCGGCGCGCAGCGGCTCACTCTCCCGCGCCCGGTCTCGCGGCACCTGGAGGGCGAACTGCACCATGCCGCCCTTGACCGCCAGGCCGTCGATCATGCCGGCACTGACGACATCCTGACCGGTCACGGGATCGCGCACCGCGCGCAACGCGGCGCGCACCGCGTGCTCCAGAGTCTCGCCCATCGCTTGAAAAACCCCCCAATGCGTACGATATCGCCCCCGCCGAGCCAGTTCCGCAGCACCCTGAAGAGGCGCATTGGAAATCTGGCAAGGCCGGCCTGGCGGCGCCCTTCTGGGGCACGCCTGGACCCGGCGGGGCCCATATGGCCTGTCAACACGTTCGCTGCACCCCTCCCTTGCCGGGAAAGGGCGTGGCAAAAGCAATTTGCCAGCACTAGGAGGAGCTCTTACCCCGATGGCGTGGAATAGTGGCGGCGGACCCAGCCCCTGGGGAAATCCCCGGCCGGGTGGGCCCTGGGGGGCGCCGCAACCGCCTTCGGGCGGAGGCCAGGGTGGCGGCGGCGGCGGTGGCGGCAATAACGGCCGTGGCCCCGACCTCGATGACGTCATCCGCCAGGCGCAGGATGCGGTGCGCCGCTACCTGCCTAGCGGCACGGGTGGCAAGGGCCTTGCCGTGATCGGCCTGTTGCTGGCCGGGGTATGGGGGATCTCGGGCTTCTACCGGGTGCAGCCGGACGAGCAGGGCGTGGTGATGCGCTTCGGCGCCTTCCACCGCACCACCCCGCCGGGCTGGGGCTATTCGGTCCCCTGGCCGGTGGAAGCCGTGAGCAAGCCGCGCGTCACCCGCATCAACCGAGTCGATGTGGGCTTCCGCGCCGCCGCCGATAGCGGCCAGGCCGTGCGCCCGATCCCGTCCCGCGACGTGGTCGAGGAAAGCATGATGCTGACGGGCGATGAGAACATCATCGACATCGATTTCGCCGTCTTCTGGCAGATCAGGGACGTCGCCGACTTCCTGTTCAACATCCGGAACACGGAAGCCACCGTGAAATCCGCGGCCGAGAGCGTGATGCGCGAAGTCATTGGCCGGACGGCGATCCAGCCGGCCCTGACCGAGGCGCGCGCGCAGATCGAGCAGGAAGTCCGCCGCGGCACCCAGGCCATCATGGACCAATATGGCGCCGGCATCGAAGTGACGCAGGTGCAGTTGCAGAAGGTTGACCCGCCGCCCACGGTGGTCGATGCGTTCCGCGACGTGCAGCGCGCCAATGCGGAC
>CANJXD010000279.1 GCA_947478535.1 Acetobacteraceae bacterium | reverse complement strand
GTGACGAACATGCTGGCGCCGCAGGCCTATCTGCGCGTCACCTCCGTGGGGCTCGGCGACCCCATGGGGTACGTGATCAGCGTCATCCTCGTGCTGGTGTCGGTCGCCGCCATGGCCGGTGCGGCGCTGCTGCTGCGCGGGCGGGATTATGCGACGACGCAGCGCGGGGGTGGCGGGCTGGGGCGACGGCCGCTGACGACGGGTGGCCTCCTGGCCGCCTGGTGCTTCGTGGTGCCGGTGCTGTTCCTGGTGCTGGCGCCGCATATCGGCATCCTGCTGCTGAGCCTGGCGACGATCTGGTCCTTCGATCCGCTGCCGGATGGCTACACGCTGGCGCATTACGGCACGGTGCTGCGGGAGACGCCGCAGTTCCTCACCAACACGCTGCTCTATTGCGGTGCGGCGGGGCTGATCGACGTGGTGCTGGGCGTGACGATCGCCTGGCTCGTGCTGAGGACGAAGCTGCCGGGACGGAAGCTGCTGGACCTCATCGCGATGTCGGCGCTCGCCGTACCCGGCCTCGTGCTCGGCATCGGCATCCTGCGCACCTATTTCGGCGTGACGCTGCCGGGCGGGACGTCGTTGGCCACCGCCGGCATCATGCTCGCCATCGTCTATGCCGTGCGCCGGCTGCCCTATGCGCTGCGCGCCGCGACGGCGGCCTTGCAGCAGGTGCATCGGAGCCTGGAGGAAGCGGCGGAAAATCTCGGTGCCGGCAAGACCGTGACACTGGCGCGCATCGTCGTGCCGCTGATGACGGGCGGGCTGGCCGCGGCCTTCGTCACCAGCTTCGCGACCGCGGCGGTGGAGCTTTCGGCGACGCTGGTGCTGGCCGCGCGCGACGTGGACGCGCCGCTGTCCTACGGCATCTATGTCTATATGCAGAGCCCGGCGGGTCGCGGGCCAGGCGCGGCGCTCGGCGTCATCGCGGTGGTGACCGTGGCGATCTGCACCTTCGTGGCACACCGGATCGCGGAGCGCGAACGCGGGCGGCGCAGCCGGGGGGGAAGCACACAATGACCGCCGGGATTGAGATCGAGAACGTCGCCTTCGGCTACGGCGCGACGCGGGTGCTGGAGGACGTGTCGCTCTCGGTCCGCAAGGGGGAATTCTTCGCCTTCCTCGGCCCGTCCGGCAGCGGCAAGACGACGCTGCTGCGGCTTGTCGCGGGGTTCGGCACGCCGGATTCCGGGCGCATCCTGATCGGCGGGCGCGATGCGACGCGGGAGCCGCCCTGGGCGCGCAATGTCGGGCTGGTGTTCCAGAACTACGCGCTGTGGCCGCACATGACGGTCGCGCAGAACGTCGCCTTCGGGCTCGAACGCCGCAAGGTCGGGCGGGCGGAACGCGAGATGCGCGTGAAGGCGGCGTTGGACCTGGTGGGGTTGGTGCATCTGATGGACCGGCGCCCGGCTCAGCTTTCCGGGGGCCAGCAGCAACGCGTGGCGATCGCGCGGACGCTGGCGATAGAGCCGGAAGTGCTTCTGCTGGATGAGCCGCTGTCGAACCTCGATGCCGGGCTGCGCGCCGAAGTGCGGGGCGAGTTGGTGGAACTGCAACGGCGCCTTGGCGTGACGACGATCCTGGTGACGCATGACCAGGAGGAAGCGAACGCCGCCGCGGACCGCATGGCGGTGCTCAACGAAGGCCGCGTGTTGCAGGTCGGCGCGCCGGCGGAGCTGTACGACCGGCCAGTGAACCGCTTCGTCGCGGGCTTCCTCGGCACGGCGAACTTGATCGAGGGCGTGGTCGCGGCGGATGGTTTTCGGGCCGCGGGTCTGCTGCTGACCCTGCCGGAGCCGGCGGCGCATGGCCCGGCAACGCTCGCGCTGCGGCCGCAGGGCATCGTGCTGTTGCGGGATGGCGGTGGGTTGTCCGGCGGCGTACCAGGGCGGGTGGCGCGGGCCGAGTTTCTCGGCGGGCATGTGCGCTACACGATCGAGGCGGGGGAGGGCCTGCGCCTGCTGGCGGAGGAGCCGCATCGGCGGGGGCTCGATCCGCTGCCACCGGGGACACAGATCGGGCTGGCGCTGGATGCGGCGCAGGCCACGCTGCTGCGCGACTGAGAAGACTGCTCCGGCAGGTAGTGAAACCTGCCATGATGCGTCGCCGCCTGCCGATAACGGCCCTGGCGCTTAACGCCACCCTGGCCGCGGCGCAGGGCACGCTCGACGCGCGCGGGGGTTCGAGCGCCATACCGCTCGACCTCATCATCCAGGGCGGCACGCTGGTGACGCGACTTCCGCAAGCGCGACACGCGTAACAGGGCGGAGGCGACGCCGGGGCCGGAGGTGCTGCTGTTCGATGGGCCGCGGTCGAACCTCGATGCCCGGCCTGGATCCCGCATGCGTGGTTGTGGAGCAGACCTGAGCGGGCGCGGGACGCTTTATCGCAACCGCTCGAAGTACCCGGTTTCCTCATCCAGCCGGGCGTGTTCGCGGGCGCGGAAATCGTAGCGGGAGACGACGCCCCGCAGGCGCCCGCCCTCGCAGATCGGCAGGTGGCGGAAGCCGGCATTGTCCAGCAGGCGCAGCGCTTCCATCGCATGGCCCTGCGGGGCCATGGTGGTGGGGTTGGGCGTCATCACCTGGGCAAGGGTGGTGGCGCGGGCGTCACACGCCGTGGACAGGCAGCGCAGCGCGTCACGGCCCGTGAAGATGCCCACCAGGCGGTCCCCGCCTTCCACCACCAGCACGGCGCCGACGCGCCTTGCGTGCATAGCGGCGCAGGCCTCCGCAACCGGGGTTTCGGGCGGCAGAGCGAGGGGAAGCTGGTCCTTGACCAGGTCGCCCATGCTGCGGTCGCGCATTCTCGGCCCCCTTCATCATTTTGTCACAGAATGAAGGGCCAACCTTCCCGTCCGCGCCTTGATCCAGAGCAAGCCTGCCCCCTTGGGATGGCCCTATGGGATGCTCCAATGGGTTGCCACTTGTCATCACCACGCCCCTTTTCGCCGCGCGCAAGCGCAGGTTGGCATCGCTTGGTTCCGAAAAGGTGATGCCGCTTGGCGCGCCCGTGGGGGGGGCATAGGCTCCGCGGCGACAGATCCGGAAGGCTTGCCCCCATGCGTTTGCAGCGACGCGCCATCCTCGGTGCCCTCGGCGCCACCACCCTCATGGGCCTGGACGCCCAGGCCCAGACCACCTTCCCCAGCCGGTCCATCCGCCTGGTCATCCCCTTCGGCCCGGGCGGGGGCACGGACAACCTGCTCCGCATCCTGGAGCCCTATGTCTCCCGTGCCCTGGGGCAGCAATTGGTGATCGAGAACCGGGCCGGCGCAGCGAGCGTGGTGGGCACCGAAATCATCGCCCGGGCGGAGCCAGACGGCTACACGCTGGTGGCGCTGGACAGCACCTTCGTCATCAATCCGGGGCTGCTGCCGTCGCTGCCCTATGACAGCGCGCGGGATTTCGCGCCGATCACCATCCTGGCCTACGCGCCGGTGGTGCTGCTGGCGCATCCCTCCGTGCCGGCGCGGACGCTGCCCGAATTGATCGCGCTGGCGAAGGCGCGGCCGGGCAGCCTGGCCTACGCCTCCGGCGGCAATGGCGCGCCGACGCATCTGGTGGGGGAGATGCTGAAGGCCGAGGCCGGGATCGACCTGACACACCTGCCCTATCGCGGCACCGGGCCGGCGATGAACGACATCATCGCCGGGCATGTGCCGCTGGGCGTGAACGGCCTGAGCGCGTCCGCCCCGCATATCGCCAGCGGCCGCGTGCGAGCCCTGGCCGTGACGGGCGAGGCGCGCGCCGATTCCTTCCCGGATGTGCCGACCTTCAAGGAACTCGGCCTGCCCGGCGTCGATCTCTACACGCATTGGGGGCTGCTGACGCGCGCGGGCACACCGCAGCCGGTGATCGAGCGCCTGGCCACGGCGTTCAACGAGGCGGTGATGCGCCCCGACCTGAAGCAGCGGCTGAACGATCTGGGCTTCGTCCCGGCCGGCGCCGGCGCTGCGCGGTACGCGGAGACCCTCCAGCGGGAGACGGCGCGCTTCACCGCCGTGATCCGCGCCGCGAATATCCGCCCGGATTGAGCAGCTGCTTCCACCACGGGCGCGACTGGCACGACACTTTCTGGGAGTATGGGCGATGATCGCGCCGAGCATGTCGTTCTTCACCACCGGCGATGGCGTGAAGCTCGCCTACCGGGTGGATGACTTCACCGACCCCTGGCGCGCGCAGGGCACGCCGGTGCTGATGCTGCACGCGGCGATGGGCCGGTACCGCCGCTGGTATGGCTGGACGCCGATCATCGCCCGCCAGCACGCGACGATCAGCCTGGAGCTGCGCGGCCACGGGTCTTCCGAGATTCCGCCGGAGACGACGCCCTTCAGCCTGGAACGCCTGGTGCAGGATGCACGAGAGCTGCTGGACCTGCTGGGGGTGGCGAAGGCACATGTCGTGGGGCTTTCCGCCGGCGGCTATGTCAGCCAGCGCCTGGCGATCGAGAGCCCGGAACGGGTGGCGACGCTGTCGCTGTTCGCCTCCACACCCGGGCTGAAGGGTACGCAGGCCGCCACCTGGCCGGCGCGGATCGCGGAGGTGGGGATCGAGGCCTTCGTGCGCGCCACCGCCGCCGACCGCTTCGGGCATGATGTGGATCCGGCGGTGGTCGATTGGTTCTGCCGCCAGGTCGGGCAGAACGACCCGGCCTGGATCGGTCGCTTCGTCACCCACATGTCGTCGCGCGACTGGTCCGACGACCTGCCGCGCATCGCCTGCCCGACCATGATCGTCGAGCCCGGGCATGAGCCGATCGGCGACAACAGCATCTACCAGCGCATGGCGAATTCCATCCCGGATTCGGAACTCGTGAGCTACGAGGGCATGCCGCACAATATCGGCGATGCCGCGCCGGAACGCTGCGCGCGGGACGTGCTGCGCTTCATCGCCGCCAGGGGATGATCGGCCACCGTTGACCGGGGGTCCTGGCGCCGCCACGCTCGCCTGAGCCGAGCGCCAGGACCACCGATGAACGCCCTTTCTCGCCCGCCTGCCGCATTGCCGGCGCCGCTGATCGCCGCCTTGCAGGCCCTGCTCGGGGATCGGCTGTCGCGCCGTGCGGCGGACCTGGAACAGCATGGGCGCGGCGAATCCTACCATGCCCCGCACCCACCCCAGGCGGTCGCCCGCGTCGCCTCGACGGAGGAGGTGGCAGAACTGGTGAAGCTGTGCGCGGCGCATCGGGTGCCGGTCATTCCCTTCGGCGCCGGCACCTCGATGGAAGGGCATGTCGTGGCGGTGGCGGGCGGTGTGTGCATCGACCTTTCCGGCATGAACGCCATCCTCGCGGTGCGGCCGGGGGACCTCGATGTCACGGTGCAGGCCGGCGTCACGCGCCACCAGTTGAACAACCACCTGCGCGACCAGGGGCTGTTCTTTCCCGTCGATCCCGGCGCGGATGCGACCCTCGGCGGCATGACGGCGACGCGGGCTTCCGGCACCAACGCCGTGCGCTACGGCACGATGCGGGAGAATGTCATCTCCGTCACCGCCGTGATGGCGGATGGCACGGTGCTGCGCAGCGCGAGCCGGGCGCGCAAATCGTCCTCCGGCTATGACCTGACTCGGCTGCTGGTGGGCTCCGAGGGGACGCTCGGCGTCATCACGGAGGTGACGCTGCGGCTCTATGGCGTGCCGGAGGCGGTCTCAGCGGCGATCTGCCGGTTTCCCGATGTCGCCTCCGCCGTCGCGACGGTGACCTCGCTCGTGCAATGCGGCGTGCCGGTGGCGCGGGCGGAGCTGCTGGATGGGCGGACGATGCAGGCCGTGAACAAGCATTTCCGGCTGCAAATGCCGGAAGTGCCGACGGTGTTCTTCGAATTCCACGGCACGCCGCAGGGCGTGGAGGAACAGGCCGTGACGGCGCAGGAACTGGCCGCCGATCACGGTGGTTCCGACTTCGAGCGCGCGACGGGGCAGGAGGCGCTGAACCGCCTGTGGCATGTGCGGCACAACGTGCAATACGCCATCCAGGGCATGCGGCCGGGCGGGCGGGTCTGGGCGACGGATGTCTGCGTGCCGCTCTCCCGACTCGTGGAGCTCGTGCGCTGGACAGAGGGTGAGACGGGCGCGCTGCCCTTCTTTGTCGCCATGCTCGGCCATGTCGGCGACGGGAATTTTCATCTGGGTTTCTGCATCGACCCGAACAGCCCAGCGGAATTGGCGGTGGCGGAGGAATTCAACGCGCGGCTGGTGAAGCGCGCCATCGCACTGGAAGGCACCTGCACCGGAGAGCACGGCGTGGGGCTCGGCAAGCGCAAATTCATGGCGCTCGAACACGGGCCAGGGGTGGCGGTCATGCGGGCGGTGAAGGCAGCGCTCGACCCGCTGGGGATCATGAATCCCGGCAAGATGCTGCCCGACCAGACATGACCCGGCAGGAGCATTTTGTCAGTTGCCGCGACGGCGTGCGGCTCGCCACGGATGTGCATCTGCCGGGGGGCGAAGGGCCCTGGCCGGTCATTCTCGAACGCACGCCCTATGGCAAGCGCGAGGTCTCCCGCTCCGAACGCACAGCGGCGGACGCGAACCCGATGTCGCGGGAAGCGATGGCGGCTTTCTTCACCGCGCAGGGCTACGCCCTGGTCACCCAGGATTGCCGCGGCCGCTACGCCAGCGAAGGGGAATTCATCAAGTATTTGTCGGATGGGGAGGATGGCTACGATTGCTGCGCCTGGATCGTCGCGCAGCCCTGGTGCAATGGGCGCATCGGCACCATGGGCCTCAGCTATGCCGCGCATACCCAGGCGGCGCTGGGCTGCCTCGATCCACCGGGGCTCGCGGCGCAGATCCTCGACAGCGGCGGGTTTTCCGATGCCTGGAATGGCGGCATCCGCCGTGGTGGCGCCTTCGAGCTGAAGCAGGCGAGCTGGGCCTTCAACCAGGGCCGCCTGGCGCCGGAGACGCAGGCGGACCCCGTGCGCGCCGCGGCCTTCGCGGCGGAGGATCTGCGCGCGTGGTTTCACCGGTTTCCGTGGAAGCGCGGCCATTCGCCGGTGCGCCACGCGCCGGACTACGAGGACTATCTGTTCGAGCAATGGGAACACGGCACGCGGGATGACTACTGGCAGCGCCTCGGGCTCTGCGCGAAGGCGTGGCACCACCGCTACGCGGCCGTGCCGATGGTGCACATGTCGTCCTGGTACGATCCCTATCCGCGCACGGCGACGGAGAATTTTCGCGGGTTGAGCGATGCCGGGCGCGGGCCGCAATGGCTGATCCTCGGCCCCTGGACGCATGGCAACCGCAGCGAGACCGCCTTCGGGGAGGTGGAGTTCGGCCCGGCCGCGACCATCGATTCCTGGGCCGGTGATTGGCGCGAATTCCGCCTGCGATTCTTCGACCGCTGGCTGAAGGAGAAGCCGGGGACGGAGGAGCCGCGCCTGCGCGTCTTCGTCATGGGCGGCGGCAGCGGGGGCAGGGATGCGGCGGGGCGGTTGCTGCATGGCGGGCGCTGGCGCACGGGCGATGACTGGCCGCTGCCGG
>CANJXD010000278.1 GCA_947478535.1 Acetobacteraceae bacterium | reverse complement strand
GGCGGCGGCCGGCAGCGCCGTCGGCGCGCCCTATCGCAACTATGCCGCCGCGCTGCGGGAGGACGGCGTGGCGAGCCTGCTCGCCTGGCCCGGAGGCGCGAGTGCCGCTTCCGCCGCGCTGGTGAATGGCGGGCTGGTCCACTCGCTCGAATATGACGATACGCATACCGGCTCCATCGTGCATGGCAGCGCGGTGGCGATGGCGGCGGCGCTGGCGGTGGCGGAACAGCTTGGCGCGGACAGCGCCCGCATGGTCGGCGCCTATGCGCGCGGCTACGAGTTTCTCGTGCGGATCGGCCTCGCGGCGCCCGGCGGCTTTCAGCGACATGGCTTCCAGGTGACGTCGGTGGCCGGCACGCTTGCCGCCGCGCTGATCGCCGCCGATTTGCGTGGGCTGGATGAGGACCAGGCGGTCGCCGCCCTCGGCATCGCCTTGAGCCAGGGCTCCGGCGTCTTCGAATTCCTGACCAACGGATCGAGCGTGAAGTCCCTGCATCCAGGTTGGGCGGCGCATGGCGGGGTGATCGCGGCGGGGCTCGCGCAGGCCGGGATGACGGGGCCGGAGACCGCCATCGAGGGCAGCCGCGGCCTGTTTCCCGTCTTCGCGCGTGATCCCGAAGCAGCAGCGCGCTTCGCGGCGCAGTGGGATGATCTCGGGCGCCGCTGGCACATGCCGGACACGGCCTTTAAATTCTCCCCCTGCTGCCACTACCTGCACCCCTTCATCGAGGCCGCCGGAATCCTCGCCGCGCACGGCGTGGAAGCGGAGGCGATCGCGGAGGTGATCTGCGAGGTGCCGCCTGGGGCGGAGGCCGTGATCTGCGAGCCCTGGGAGGCGAAGCTTGCCGTGCCCACCGGCCATGCCGGCCGTTGGAGCCTGCCGATCACGGTCGCGGCGCGCTTCGTCGAGGGCAAGGTCGATCTCGCGACCTTCGAGCAACCAGCCTCGGCGGCGGTGCGCACCCTGGCCGGGCGGGTCCGCTGGGTGGTGATGGAGAATGCCGGCTTCCCGCGCCTGTTCGGCGCCGCCCTGACCTGCGTGATGGCGGATGGTACGCGACACCATCTGCGGATCGCCGATGCCCATGGCAATGCGACCCGCCCGCCGGAAGCCGCGGAGGTGCTGGCGAAGTTCCGCGCCAATGCCGCGCTCAGCCTCACGCCCGATGCGGTGGCGACGCTGGAAGCAGGGCTGATGGGTGACGACCTGCCGCGCGTCAGCGCCGCGTTGCGCCAGGCGCGCCGGCCGGGCTGAACGCCCGGCCGCGCCGCATCACTCCTGCGGGATGCCGGCGTCGCGGACGACGCCTTCCCACTTCACCACTTCTTCCCGGATCAACTGCCGGAAGGCTTCCCCGGTCAGGGTGCCGGGGATGCCGCCGCGGGCGCGGATATCGGCCTGGAACGAGGGCTCCTGGATGATCGCGGTGAGGTGCGCTTCCAGCGCCGCTCGGGTCTCGTCGGGAATGCCGCGCGGGGCGAACAGCCCGTACCAGGCCGCGCCTTCGAAGGGCAGGCCGGCTTCGGCCGCCGTCGGCACATCCGGCATCGTCTGCACGCGGGTGTTGGCGGCGACGGCGAGCGCCCGCATCCGGCCGGATTGCAGGCCGCCGACCACGCCGGAATTATCGACAATGAAAAGCTGCACGTCGTTGTTCATCAGCGCCGGCACGGCGGCGGGGCTGCCGGGATAGGGCACATGCACCATGTCGAGCCCGGCCGTCTTCAGGAAGTGCGCGGAGATCAGGTGCACGGCGCCGCCGACGCCACCGGCGGAGGCGTAGTTCAACTGGCCCGGCCGCGCCCGGACATAGGCGATGAATTCCTGCAGATTCTGCACCGGCAGCGCGGCCGGGATGGTGATCGCCATGGGGGAGATGTTGATCATGGCCAGCGGCGTCAGATCCTCCCGCGAGTCGAAGCCGGGATGGTTCTTGCGGATCGCCAGTGCCGTCCCGAGGGTGACGCTGCCGACAAGGATGCGATAGCCGTCGCGCGGCGCGCGGTTCACGAAATCCAGCGTCGCCGTCATGCCGGCGGCGCCGGGGCGGTTATCGACGATCACCGGCTGACCGGTGCGGATGCGCAGCCTCTCCGCGATGGCGCGGCCGAGAACGTCGTTGGGCGAGCCGGGCGGGAAGCCGACGACGATCGTCACCAGTCTTTCAGGGAAGGCCGCCTGCGCGGGCCCGTGGCTGAGGATGGCGGCCAGGGCCGTGGCCAGGCACAGCAGCCGGGCCGCGCGGAAAATACTGATCATGGCGGGACGCCCCTCTCCCCGAGTTGGTCGCGGACCAGCAATGCAGGTGTATCCCAGCCTGTCAACAATTCACTGTGGCCAACAGCGACGACGCTGCCCGATCCCTGTCCCCGCTGCCGGCGTGCTGCCGCGCCGGATATGCTGGCTGCGCTGGCTGCCGTGCTGGGGGGTTCTTCAGCCGGGAGGTGAGGTGCACGGGGTAGGCCTGCAGGCCAAGCGCGCGCCTTCTCGCAGGTGTCGAAAGTGGCACTCTTCGAGGTGCCGCGAAGCCGGAGTTGCGCCCGCCAGGTTGCCCCGCGCCGCTGGCAGGTTGCCAATTGCCCCGGATGCTGGTTAACCGCGGTTCGGAGTTCGGCACACGCTTGGTGTTCTGGCACCCGAAATGCTGTCGAAATTCGTCTAGCGGCGTAAACCGGCCTCAAGGGAAATCAGAAGGTTAGCCCTAAGTATTGGGGGCAATCGTCCTTTCCTGGGCACCATACTTACGGGGCACCCCATCACTTCCGGGGTCGCCTGCCGGGAGCGTCGTTTGGGTTCCACCCTTTTCACCCGGAACGCCATGATCCGCCTCCATCGGCATGACCTGCCGGACGGCCTGAGCTTCGGGCCCTCCGTCGCCATCGACACCGAAACCATGGGCCTCGACCCGCGTCGGGACCGGCTCTGCCTCGTCCAGCTCTCGGCCGGCGATGGCAATGCTCATTGCGTGCAGATCCTGCCGCAGTCGCTCGGCGGCCGTGGCGGGGACTGTCCGAACCTCAAGAAGCTGCTGACGGACCCCGCCGTCCTGAAGATCTTCCACTTCGCCCGCTTCGACGTCGCCGCGCTGCACAATGCGCTGGGCATCGATGTGGCGCCGGTGGTGTGCACCAAGATCGCCTCCAAGCTCGTCCGCACCTACACGGACCGGCACGGGCTCAAGGATCTCTGCAAGGAACTGCTCGGCGTCGACCTGTCGAAGCAGCAGCAATCCAGCGACTGGGGCCAGCCGGACCTCACCCCGGAACAGCTTACCTATGCGGCATCGGATGTTCTGCACCTGCACGCGCTCTGGGCACGGCTGAAGGCGCTGCTGGAACGCGAGGGGCGGCTTGAGATCGCGGAAGCCTGCTACCGCTTCCTGCCGACCCGCGGCCGGCTTGACCTGCTGGGCTATGAGGACCCGGACCTCTTCGCACATTGATCCAGGCCTGGGGGCCGGCGCCATCCTGTGGCATGATTTTTGTCCGGACGACTCGCGATCCACCATTGGCGCGTTGACCCTCTCGCCCGCCGGGCCCATAGAAAGGCCGTGCGCCTGCCCCCACCCATCTCCTCGCCGCCGAATACCCCCCTTGGTGGCTCCATCGGCGCCCCCGTTGGCAGCCCCATCGTGGGGGCCCTTCGCGCCGCGCCCCGCCGCATGCTGGCGCCTTCGCGTGAACGGCGCGCGCCGAGCACCGGGGAACTCGCGCGCCGGCGCATCTTCGTCGCGGTGGCCAAGGCGCTGCTGCCCGCCGCCGCCGTCGTATTGCTCGGCGCCATCGTGCTCTGGCCCGAATTCGACAGTGCCGCCGATCGCGGCCGGGTGTCCTTCCGCCGCGTGCTGCAGGCGCGGCCGGAAGCCTTGCGGATCGTTGAACCTCGCTTCCAGGGCGTCGATGAACAGAACCGCCCCTATACCGTCACCGCCCTGCTCGCGACCCAGGCGGGGGATGCGGACCTCGTGAACCTGCAGACGCCCCGCGCCGACCTGCTGATGACGGATGGCTCCTGGGTCTATGTGGAGGCCCGCGAGGGCCGCTTCGACAAGCCGCGCAATCACCTCGACCTCACCGGCCGGGTGACCGTCCACCATGATGACGGCACCCAATTCGTGACCGAGACCGCCGCCATCGACCTCGGCGCAGGCAGCGCCCAGGGGGATGACCCCGTCGCCGCACAGGGCCCCTTCGGCACGCTGACGGCGCAGGGCTTTCGCCTGTTCGATCGCGGGCAGGTCGTGCTGTTCACCGGGAATGCCCGCACCGTGCTGGAAGGTGGCCGATGAGGCGCCGCGCCCTTCTCCTCGCCGCTGGCCTGGCCCTGACGGCCTTCGCACCCCCGGCCTTCACCCAGAGCCTCGACCTCACCCAGGGCGGCCCGATCGAGATCACCGCGACCGACGGCATGGAGTGGCGCCAGCAGGAACAGGTCGTCATCGCCCGGGGCAGCGCCCGCGCCGTACGCGATGGCGTGACCATCGACGCGGATCGCCTGATCGCCCGCTATCGCCCGCGTGGGGGGGCAGGCGCCGCCGCCCAGCCCGGTGAAAGCCCGCTTTCAGGCGGCGAGGTCTGGCGCCTGGAAGCCGAGGGCAGCGTCCGCGTCACCTCCGCCACGGACAAGGCGGAAGGCGACCGAGCGGTCTATGACATCGACCAGGCCGTGATGGTGATGTCCGGCCGCGCCTTGTCGCTGACCACGCCGGACCAGCGCATCACGGCGCGGGACAGCCTGGAATACTGGCCGCAGCGCCGCATGGCCGTGGCCCGCGGCGGCGCCGTGGTGACCACCGCCGATAGCCGGCGCATCACCGCGGATACGCTGGTCGCCTATTTCCTCGAGAACACTCCGCCGGCCGGGACACCAACACCCGGTTCGGCGCCCGGTTCGGCGCCCGGTTCGGCGCCCGGCACGGCGCCCGGCACGGCGCCCGCCGCCACCCCGGCCGCGCCCGCTCGCCCCGCGACGCCCCCGCTGGTCCCCGGCGCCGCAGGCGGCGCGAGCCCCGGAGAAGGCAGCCGGATCGATCGCGTCGAAGCCTATGGCAATGTCGAGATCCGCACGGCGGAGGAGATCGTCCGCGGCGATCGCGGCCTCTACAATCCGCAAAGCGGCCTCGCACGCCTGCTGGTGAATGTCCGCATCACCAAGGGCGAGAACCAGCTCAATGGCGATGAGGCCATCGTGAACCTCCGCACCGGCGTCTCCCGGCTCGTCTCCGCGCCGGGCGGGCGGGTGCAGGGCCTCGTCACCCAATCCGGCGGCGGCGCCCAGGGTGCGCAGGCCACACCCCGCGCCCAGCCACAACCGCAACCAACCCCGCCAACCGGCACTCGTCCTGCGCCCCGCCCATCGGCTGCAAACCCGTCCGCCGGAGCGCCGCGATGACCCCCCCCGATGCGCCCCCTGGCCTGACCACGCCCCATCTTGGCACCGGCACCGGCCCGCTGCGGGTGGCCGTGGACAATGGCGGCCTCGTCGCGAAGGGCCTCGGCAAGCGGTACAAGAAGCGCCCCGTCGTGCGGAATGTCTCGATCAGCCTGCGGCGCGGCGAAGCCGTCGGCCTGCTCGGCCCGAACGGCGCCGGCAAGACCACGACCTTCTACATGATCACCGGCCTCGTGCAGCCCGATGAGGGTCAGGTGATGCTGGATGGCCACGACGTGACCTTCCTGCCGATGTATCGCCGCGCCCGCCTCGGCCTCGGCTACCTGCCGCAGGAAGCCTCGATCTTCCGCGGCCTGTCGGTGGAGGACAACATCCGCGCGGCGCTCGAGGTGGTGGAGCCGCTGCGCGATCGCCGCGAGCAGATGCTCGATTCCCTGCTCGCCGAATTCGGCATCGGCCACCTCCGCCGCGCCCCCGCTTTGGCCCTTTCGGGCGGTGAGCGCCGGCGCTGCGAAATCGCGCGCGCGCTGGCGACGCAGCCGCACTACATCCTGCTCGACGAACCGCTCGCCGGCATCGACCCCATCGCGGTGGGCGAGATCCGCGACCTCGTGAAGCACCTGAAGGATCGCGGCATCGGCGTCCTCATCACCGACCACAATGTGCGGGAGACGCTGGAGATCATCGACCGCGCCTATATCCTGCATGACGGCCAGGTACTGATGGAGGGCAACCCCCGCGACATCGTCGCGCATGAGGGTGTCCGGCGCGTCTATCTCGGCGAGCGTTTCTCGCTCTAGGCCCCGCACCATGTCCCGCGCAGCGCATCCCTGGACGGCGGGCTGACGGCGATGGCGCTCGGCCCACGGCTGGATATGCGGCAGTCGCAGTCGCTGGTGATGACACCGCAGCTGCGCCAGGCCATCAAGCTGCTGCAATCCAGCAATGTCGAGGTGACGGCCTTCGTCGAGGAGGAGCTGGAACGCAACCCGCTGCTGGAACGCGACGAGCGCGGGGACCCCCGCACCATAGCGGATGAACGCGCGCCGGACGCCGCCGCCCCCGAACCACGGGACGCGCTGGAAGCCGCGACCGCCACCTCGATCGCCGCCGACAGCCCGCTCGATGCCGATTACGGCAATGTCTATGACGGCGATGGCCCCGGGGATGGCGGCGGGAGCGGCGGTGCCGGTGCCGGCGGTGGCAGCGGCGGCCGCGCGGATTTCGAGGATGACCTCTCCGGCATCGAGGACCTCGCCGATGCCCGAAAATCGCTGCGCGAGCACTTGTCTGAACAGGTCCGGCTCACCTTCCATGACGCGCGCGAACGCCTGATCGCCGCCCAGATGCTCGCCATGGTCGATCCCGCAGGCCGCTTGCCGGTGACGGATGCCGCGATCGCCGCGGCGATGGGCTGCGAGGAAAGCCTCGTCGCCGGGGTGCGGGCGCGGATGCAGCGGCTCGATCCCGTGGGGATGTTCGCGCAGAATCTGCGGGAATGCCTGGCCGCCCAGCTTGCGGACCGCAACCGGCTCGACCCCTGCATGGAAGCGCTGCTCGACAATCTGGAGATGCTGGCCCGGCGCGACCAGCGCGGGCTGATGCGCGTCTGTGCCTGCGATTCCGAGGATCTCTCGGACATGATCGCGGAGCTGAAGCGGCTCGACCCCAAGCCGGGTGCGAGCTTCGATGCGCCGCCGGCGATGCCCGTGGTGCCGGATGTGCTGATGCGGCGCACCCAGGATGGCGGCTGGGCGGTCGAGCTCAACCCGGAAACCCTGCCCCGCGTGCTGGTCAATCGCGGCTTCCACGCCCGTGCCGTGGTCGGCGCCAAGAACCGCGACGACAAGGCCTTCATCGCGGAGCGCTTGCAGACCGCGACCTGGTTGGTGAAGTCGCTCGAACAGCGGGCCAATACCATCCTCAAGGTCGCCGCCGAGATCGTTCGCCGGCAGGACGGCTTCTTCCGCCATGGCGTCGGCCATCTGCGCCCGCTGATACTGCGCGATGTCGCCGAACACGTCTCGATGCATGAGAGCACGGTCAGCCGCGTCACCGCCAACAAGTATATCGCGACACCGCGCGGCACCTTCGAGCTGAAGTACTTTTTC
>CANJXD010000277.1 GCA_947478535.1 Acetobacteraceae bacterium | reverse complement strand
CGCGCAGCGTGGTGCGGGCGACGCCGCGATCAAGGCCGGGGGTGGCCGGCGGCGCCGGGTTGTGCAGCACGGCGCAGCGCCCGGGGGTGAGCCCGAAGAAGCCTTCCGCCCGGCGTGCCACTGGGGCGGAGACGGCGCACCAGGCGGCGCCGTCCGCATCCAGCCCCGGCAGGGCCTCGGCGATGCCGGGCGGCGCGGGCCCCTCCGCCGCCAGATGCAGGACGACGACGCGCGGCACCCTCGCCGCCGCCAGCGCCGCCAGCGCGCCGAGCCCGGCATTCGGCCAGGGCAGCGGCACCAGGGCGGCATCGGGTGGATCGGCCAGCAGCGGGGCGAGGGCGGCCGCCTGCGCCGCCGCCGCTTCCGCTGGCGCAACATCCGCCTGCCAGCCGAGCGTCGCGGGGAGGAAGTGGGGGGCGGGCAGCCCCTTGGGCACGGCACTGGCCAGCGCGGCCAGCATGGCGGGCTCTGCTGCGATCGTCACCGCGATGCCGGCCGCACCAAGATGCGCGGCGAGTTCGACGCTATGCCGCTCCGTCCCCCCGAAGCGGGTGGAAGCCAGGGGCATCAGGAGGTGGCGTAGGCGCCGTGCCGGCCAGTGCCTCATGCCGCGAGGCGTGGCACGCCGCGCGCCAGCGCCGCGATGGTGCCGAGGGAGGGCGCCAGCGCCTCCGGCCCGAAATGCCGGCGCCCGAAGGCGAAGGCGGCCTCTGCCATGCGGGCGCGCGCATCCGGGTCCAGGACCAGCACGGCCAGTGCATCGACGAATTCGGCGCGGTTCGCCGCGAGCGCATAGGCGGTGCCCGCACCGCCGGCGATGCCGAACAGGGCTTCCGCCGTCAGCACGCTGGGCAAGCCACGGGCGAGGTATTCCACCGTCTTGATCTTGAGGCCACCGCCATAGGCGACCGGATTCACCGCGATATCCAGCATCCCGAGGAAGGCGTGCTGCTCCGCCACCTCCCCATGCAGCACCACGCCGGGCCGGCCGCGCGGCGCCTCCACGCAGACGCCGCCGGCGACGTGCAACTCCGCGCCGAGCGGGGCGATGCAGGGCCAGACCTGGTCGAGGAGCCAGCGCAGCCCATCCCGGTTCATCGGGCTGTCCCCGCCAAGGAAGCCGATGCGGAGGGGGGCACCGGGGGGAGACCCGGTGGCGCGGGGCAGGGCGGGCACCGCGTGCGGGGCGAGCAGGATGCGCCCCGGCAGCAGCCGGTCCAGCCAGCGCCATTCCTCCGCCTGGATCGCCAGCACGATCCCGAAGGAGGCAAGGATCTTCAACTCCTCCGGCACCGGAATCTGGATGAAATGGTCCTGCCCGAACAGGCGGAAATTCCGCGCGCGCAGTGACATCACATCATGCGTGTCGAGCACCGTCAGCGGCGGCATCCCGCGGGCGAGCCGCATCCAGGACAGGCGGAGATATTCCACCAGCACCGCCTGGGGCGGATGGGCGGCAAGATGCGCCTCCAGCGAGGCCATCAGCCCCGCATCGAAGCGTGCCTTCTCGAACGGGGTGAAGCCCCAGGGCGCTGCCTCCACCGGCCCGGCCGGTTCGGGGGTGAACAGCCGGCCGCGCGGGCCGAGCGCAGCCTGGGCAGCGGCGCGTTCTTCCCCCGGCAGGTGCCCAGTGAAGAACAGGTCCAGTTCCATGGAGGCCCGCGCCGCATCCAGCACGGCGGCGATGCGCGCCTGGTTGCCGAGCGAGACGCGCCAGAAGGGCACATCCGTCAGCACCAGCAGGCGTGGCCGGTCCAGCAGCCCGGCCAGCCCGGCGGGGGAGGCCAGGCGCGCGGCAGCGCCCTCCACCGCAAGGCGATAGCGCCGGATCAGCGTGGCGGAGGCCGCCGCCACGTCATCCCGGAAGGCAGGATCGGCCAGCCAGCGCCGGCACTGCACCGCGACCTCCGCCGCATCGGCCGCGGCGTGGAAACTGTGCTCGGCCGGCAGGCCCGCAAAGGCATCCGCCGTGCCAATCACCGGGCGGCCGCGTGCCAGGGCCTCCACCGTCTTGATCTTGAGGCCCGTGCCGCCCTCATGCGGGTTCACCACGAGATCGACCTGGGCGTAGAGCTGATCGGCGTCCGGCACCGGGCCGAGCAGGCGCAACCCGGCGTCCGGACCCAGCGCCCCGGCGGCGCCACCGGCCACCACCATCTCCCCCCCCGCGGCGGCGATGTCCCCAGGCGGCAGGGCCTCCAGCAGCCGGGCCAGGGCGCGGGTGTTCAGCGGGTTGGCGCTGCCGATGTAGCCGATGGCGAGCCAGCCATCCCCGCCCCGCGGCGGCAAAGGCGGGCGCGGGTCGGGCGGCAGGTGGCCGAGGGTGGCCGTCGCGGCCCGCGTCGCCCAGGCAAAACGCTGGCGTTCCTCCTCCTGGATCGCCAGCACGAGATGGGCGCGGTCCAGGCCGCGGGCTTCCTCCTCGGGTGTTGTGGCGAAGAAGCGGTTTTCCAGCCCGAGCGCCGCGAGCTTCGCCGCGCGGTCGCCGAAGACGTCATGCGTGTCGATCACCTTCACGACAGAATCGCTGAAAAATTCGAGCGCGCGGGAGAGGAAGACATACTCGACCAGCACCAGGTCGAAGCCAGGCTCGCGCGCGGCGAGGGTGGCGAAGGCGGCTTCCGCCTCCGGGAGGATCCAGTCATCGATCGCATGGAGCGCGCCCAGGCCGCGTTGTTCGCGCGCCCGGTCATGCGGCACCGTCACCAACTCGTCCCACGCCGCCGCCATGGCGGAGAGCGCGGCGGGGGAAGGGTTCTCCCGCAGCAGCAGGCACAGATGGATGGCGTGGCCGGCCGCCTTCAGCCCGGACAGCACCGCATGGATGCGGGCGCGGTTGCCGGCATCCTGCGGATGGCTGGGGGTGGGGGAGATGACGAGGATGCGCATCGGCCGCAGGATAGGGAACTCAGCGCCCGCGGCAAACTGTCTCACGCGGCTCCGTTTCGGAGTGTCTTGCGGGGCGCGGCGGGATGGGGCATAGCGCCGCCGCCGGTCCGGGGGAAACCCTGGGGCGGCAAATTCGCACGCGGTGCACCCTTCCGGCGCGCCTGACCCCACGGTTCCCGTGGGGCGGGGGCGACACAAGGGTCCGGTCCTTGCCCTGCGGTTCCAGGGGCGGGGGCGGCAGCGCGGAGGCAAACCGGACCACTGGAAGTTAGAAGGAATCCGTCGATGGCGATGCCCGACGTTACCCTGCGCGGCCTGCTCGAGGCCGGCGTGCATTTCGGCCACCATACGCGCCGCTGGAACCCCAAGATGTCGCCGTACATCTTCGGCGTCCGCAACCAGGTCCATATCCTGGACCTGCAGCAGACCGTGCCGATGATGGACCGCGCGCTGCGCGCCATCCGCGATGTTGTCGCCGGTGGCGGCCGCGTGCTGCTGGTCGGCACCAAGAAGGCGGCGGCGGACTACGTAGCGGAAAGCGCCGCGCGTTGCGGCCAGTACTACGTCAACCACCGCTGGCTCGGCGGCATGCTGACCAACTGGAAGACCATCCAGGGCAGCATCAAGCGCCTGAAGCAGATGGAAGAGCAGCTCGGCGGCAACATCCAGGGCCTTACCAAGAAGGAAGTCCTGATGCTGACGCGGGACAAGGAGAAGCTTGACCGCGCGCTCGGCGGCATCAAGGACATGGGCGGCCTGCCGGACATCATCTTCGTCATCGACACGGTGAAGGAGAAGCTGGCGATCGAGGAAGCCAACAAGCTGGGCATTCCCGTCGTCGCCGTGGTGGACAGCAATGCCGATCCGTCCGGCATCGCCTACCCGATCCCGGGCAATGACGACGCGATCCGCGCCATCCACATGTACTGCGACATGGTCGCCGGTGCGGTGCTGGACGGCATCTCCGCCGAGCTCGGCTCCTCCGGCGCCGATCTCGGCGCGCAGGCGGACCTGCCGGTCGAGGCGCTGCCCGATGTGGCGGCCGAGGTTCTGGCCCCGGAAGCCGGCGAGCAGCCGGCGGCCTGATGCCTTGGGTCTGGCGGCTAGCCGCCAGACCCGATGTCTCCGATGCCGGGTCGCAAGGCCCGGAACAATGAATGGTTCGGGCCGCGCGGGGCTGTCACCCCGTCGCGGCCGTTATCCGATGGATCGGGAGCGATCGACATGGCCGAAATCACCGCAGCCCTGGTGCGCGATCTTCGTGAGAAGACGGGTGCCGGCATGATGGACTGCAAGAAGGCGCTCGTCGAAGCGAATGGCGACATGGAAGCCGCGATCGACTGGCTGCGGAAGAAGGGCCTTTCGGCCGCCGCCAAGAAGTCCGGCCGTGTTGCCGCGGAAGGCCTGGTGGGCGTTGCCTCCGGCCCGACCGTCGCCTCGATGGTGGAAGTGAATGCGGAGACGGATTTCGTCGCCCGCAACGAGGATTTCCAGAATTTCGTGGCCGAGGTGGCGAGCCTCGCCCTGTCGGTCGGCGACGATGTCGAGCACATCAAGGCGGCGACCTTCCCGGGCACCATGCACTCCACGCAGGAGGAGCTGACCCGCCTGATCGCCAAGATCGGCGAGAACATGACGATCCGGCGCGCCCGCGTGCTGCGCGTGTCCTCCGGCACCGTCGCGACCTACATGCACAACGCGGTCAAGCCGGGCCTCGGCAAGATCGGCGTGCTGGTGGCGCTTGAGGCGGAAAGCGAACTGGCGGCGTTCGAGACGCTGGGCCGCCAGATCGGCATGCATGTCGCGGCCACCCGCCCGGAAGCGCTGGATGTCGACGCCGTCGATCCCTCCGCCCTGGAGCGGGAGAAGAACGTGCTGCGCGAGCAGGCCGCGGGCTCCGGCAAGCCGGCGGCGATCATCGAGAAGATGATCGAAGGCCGGATCCGCAAGTACTACGAGGAAGTGGTGCTGCTGGAGCAGGTCTGGGTGCATGACGGTGAAAGCCGCGTCCGCCAGGTCGTCCAGAAGGCCGGCGGCAAGCTGGTGGGCTTCGCCCGCTTCCACCTGGGTGAGGGTGTGGAGAAGGTGGCGTCGGACTTCGCCGCCGAAGTCGCCGCGGCCGCCAAGGGCTGAACTTCTGCCGGGGTGGTGGCATCTGCCGCCACCCCGCTTCCTGGCTGCCTGTCAGGTGGCCCCGTTTGGGTCGTCCGGCCGCACCTCCGGCCGCACCTCCGGCCGTGGGCACTGGCGGTGCCGGCGCTCCGGGCCGCTGAAAAACTCGCCGCTCCGCCGCCGCACCCCTGCCTTGCCGCCGCCACGGGCCAACGCCTATGGTGCGGCCTTCCTCGACCCCGGAACGCGCCAGAGACAATGACCACCCCACTGACCTACAAGCGCGTCCTGCTCAAGGTATCCGGGGAAGCCCTGATGGGGTCCCGGGACTACGGGCTCGATATCGCCGTTCTCAAGCGGATCGCGGAAGATGTTCGCGATGTGGTCGCCCTTGGCGTCCAGGTCTGCATGGTGATCGGCGGCGGCAACATCTTCCGCGGCGTCGCCGGTGCCTCCGGCGGCATGGACCGCGCCCAGGCCGATGGCATGGGGATGCTGGCCACCGTAATGAACGCGCTGGCCATGCAGAACTGGCTGGAGAAGATGGGTGTCGCCACCCGCGTGCAGAGCGCGATCGAGATGGCGAGCCTGTGCGAGCCCTTCATCCGCCGCCGCGCCATGCGGCACATGGAAAAGGGCCGGGTCGTGATCTTCGCCGCCGGCACGGGCAACCCCTTCTTCACCACCGATACCGCCGCCGCGCTCAGGGCGGCCGAGATGGGGTGCGATGCGCTGCTGAAGGGCACGCAGGTCGATGGCGTCTATTCCGCCGACCCGCGCAAGAACCCGGATGCCGAGCGCTACGTCACGTTGACCTACCTCGAGATGCTGGCGCGTGACCTGGCGGTGATGGACGCTGCCGCCATCAGCCTGGCGCGTGAGAACAAGCTGCCGATCATCGTCTTCAACATCCACGAACCCGGTGCCTTTACCGCCGTGATGCGCGGCGAAGGTAAATTCACCACCGTGGTCGATCCGTAAAAAGGAAGGGCAGGGCATGGCCGCCGATTTCGCCGCGTTCAAGCGCGACCTGCAGCGCCGTATGGATGGCGCTGTCGAGACGTTGAAGAAGGAATTCTCGGGCCTTCGGACCGGCCGCGCGAGCCCCGCGCTGCTGGAGCCGATCCGCGTCGAGGCCTATGGCACCAACCAGCCACTGTCGCAGGTCGCCAATATCTCGGTGGCCGGCCCCGGGCTGCTCTCGGTCCAGGTCTGGGACAAGAGCGTGGTCAAGCATGTCGAAATCGCGATCCGCGACAGCGGGCTCGGCTTGAACCCGATGGCCGAAGGCCAGGTCATCCGCGTGCCGCTGCCGCCGCTGACCCAGGAACGGCGGAATGACCTGGTGAAGACGGCCGGCAAATATGCCGAGGCCGCCAAGGTCGCCATGCGCGGTGTCCGCCGCGACGGGATGGAGACGGTGAAGGGCTGGGAGAAGGACAAGAAGTCCGAAGCCAGCCAGGACGACGTCAAGCGCTGGAGCGATGAGATCCAGAAGATGACGGATTCCGGCATCAAGACCGTCGATGCGACGCTGATGGACAAGGAAAAGGATATCCGGACGAGCTGACGGCGCGCGAGGCGAGATGGCCGGAACCGGGATCGAAGGGCGATGAGCGCGTCGGCCAAGCCGCTCGCGGGCGATGCTGCGCCCATGCTGGCCGGGCCCGTTGCTTCGCCCGCCAGGACCGGCACGCCGGGCGTCCCGGTTCATATCGGCATCATCATGGACGGCAATGGCCGCTGGGCTTCCGGCCGCGGCCTGCCACGCGCACTCGGCCATAAGGCCGGGGCCGAGGCGGCGCGGCGCACGATCGAGGCCGCCGCCGAGGCCGGGATCGGCTGGCTTACCCTGTTCGCCTTCTCCTCGGAGAATTGGCGGCGCCCGGCCGATGAGGTCAGGGACCTGACCGGGCTGATGCGGCTCTATCTCCGCTCCGAAGTGAAGACCCTGGTGCGCGAAGGCATCCGCCTGCGCGTGATCGGGGAACGGGAGCGCTTCGGCCAGGAGCTTTGCCGGTCGATCGATGCGGCGGAGGTCGCGACGGCGGGCGGCACGCGGCTCAACCTGAATGTCGCGCTGTCCTACGGCGGGCGGGCGGAAATCGTCGCCGCGGCGAAGGAGGCGATTCGTCGTGCCGCCGCCGGCACGCTGGACCCCGAGGCGCTCGACGAGGCCAGCTTCGGGCGAATGATGTCCACCCATGACATGCCGGACCCGGACCTCATCATCCGCACCAGTGGCGAACAGCGCCTGTCGAATTTCCTGCTGTGGCAGTCCGCCTATGCCGAGTTCGTCTTCCAGGATGTCCTCTGGCCGGATTACGGCGCCCAGCATCTCGGCGCCGCTGTCGCCGAATTCGCCCGGAGGGAACGCCGCTATGGCGTCCGCATCGCGTGAGCGGCTCAATGCCCGCGCCGCAGGCTGCCGGACCCGTTGGGGCGGACCCCAAGAAGTGGCGGGACCTGCGGACGCGCGCGCTGTCCGCCGCCGTGCTGCTGCCATCGGCCATCGCCTGCATCTGGTTCGGCGCCGAAGCCTT
>CANJXD010000276.1 GCA_947478535.1 Acetobacteraceae bacterium | reverse complement strand
GTACAATTCCCGCGCGATGGCGATGCGCTGTTCGACATAGACGGCGCGCACCTTCTCTCCGCCGATGACCAGCCCGGCGATGGCACCCGCCGCCGCCCGCACCTCCGCCGCATCCGCCGCCGGCAGAATTCCCCCCGCCTTGCCGCGACCGCCGGCCAGCACCTGGGCCTTCACCATGAAAGGCCCAGGCGTCGGCAGGGCCGGAAACAGCGCGCCGGGCGGAATGGCAAAGCCGTGGCGCGCCAGCAGCGCCTTTCCTTCGTGTTCCAGCAGACGGATCATCGCGCCCTCAACGATAGGTCGGGTCGAAATCGTCGTATTGCAGGTCGATCCATTCACCCGTGAAGTCGGGCTGCCGCTTCTGCGCGAAGGCGCGCGGACCGATGCGCGCATCCCGATGGAACATGAGTTCGACGTTGCAGCCGATCTGGAACTCGATGCCCTTCACGGGATCACAGCCGAGGCCCTGGTTGCGCGCATTCTTCACCGCGCCATAGGCCTGCGTCGGCCCCGCCGCGAGGCGCTTCGCCAGCGCGTAGGTCGTCTCCACCAGCGCCTCCTCCTCCACCAGCTTGGTGATGAGGTTGAGGGAGAGGCATTCCTCCGCGGAGAGGATCTCGCCCAGCAGCAGCATCTCCGTCGCCTTGCCGAAGCCGACGTAGCGCGGCAACAGATAGGAGCCGCCGCCGCCGAGCCCGCGCTGCACATAGACGGCGCCAAGCTTCGTGCCCTTGGCGACAATGCGGAAATCGCAGGCGAGTGCGAGATCGAACCCCGCACCCACGGCATAGCCGCGCACCATCGCGATCACCGGCTTGCGCAGCGCCATGATCTGCGTGAGCAGGCGCGGATAGCCCATGACCAGGCGCGTATGCATATCCGGCGGGCCATAGGCGAAGCGATCCTCCGGTGCCAGGTCATCGCCCGCGCAGAAGGCCCGCCCTTCCCCGGTGATGACGACGCAGCGCACCTCACGGTCCCGACGCGCGCGTTCCAGCAGATCCGCGAAGGCGATGATCATATCCGGCAGCAGCGCGTTCAGCTTCTGCGGTCGGCGGATGGTGATGGTGGCGATCGCCTCCGCCACCTCATAGCCGAAGCGATCATCGACGGCGGGCAGCAGCCCTTCCGTCCGCATCGGTGCGTCCTGGTCAGCCATGGTTCAGCGGCCCTTTCCACCCTTGTCGAGAAACTTTTCCATCACGCGCTGCGGCTCACCGGCATCGAAGGCCTGCCGATGGATCAGGCGCGCGGCCTCGAAGGTCTCATCGAAGCCGGATTGCGTCGCCGCGCAGAAGCGCTGCTTGTTCAGCTTGAAGGCCAACGAGGGCTTCGCCGCGAGTTCGGCCGCGATCGCCATCGCCTTCGGCAGCACGTCCGCCTGCGGCACGAGGTGATGCATCAGGCCGATGCGATGGCATTCCTCGGCTTCCGCCATGCGGCCCGTGAGCACCATTTCGATGGCCCGGGACAGGCCCAGCATCTCCCGCATGATCCAGAAGCCGGTGGCGCTGACGATGCCGGAATTGATTTCCGGCTGTCCCATCTTGGATGCCGCATGGCCGACACGGATATCGCCGAGCAGCGTGACCTGGAACGCGGATCCGGCGGCCAGGCCGTTCAGCGCCATGACCAGAGGCTTCTCGAAGCGCCGCAGCGCGGCGTAAAGCCGGCGCCATTCCTCGATCCATTCCTCGGCGCGGGCCCCGTCGAAGGTCTTGCCCTCGTTCAGGTCCTGCCCGGCGCAGAAGGCGCGCTCACCGGCGCCGGTCATGACGATGGCGCGCACCGCGGCATCGGCATTTGCGCCGTTGATCAGCGTGATGAGCCGCGCCCGCATCGGCGCGTTCCAGGCATTCAGGCGTTCCGGCCGATTCAGGGTGATGACCAGCGTGCCACCATGGTTTTCCGCCAGCACATGCTGTTCGGCATCGCGGGCGGCATCCGCATCAATCGCGACCATCGGGCGCATCCTCACTCATCGAAGCGCGGCGTGACGCGCCGCGGGGTTGGAACAGGCGGCGAGGTGACCGGGCCCAGCTTGACCGGGCGCCACCTCCTCCAGCACCGGCCGCGCATCGCGGCAGCCGGGAATGACATGCGGGCAGCGCGTCTGAAAGACGCAGCCCGCGGGCAGGGCGAGCGGGTTCGGCACCTCGCCCGCGATCGGCGCGCGGTCGCGCCTCGCATCAGGGTCCCGCTTCGGCACGGCGGCGATCAGCGCGCGGGTATAGGGATGCGCCGGTTCGGCGACGATGGTGGCACCCTTGCCCTGCTCGACGATACGGCCGGCATACATGACGATGATGCGATCGCAGAAATGCCGCACCACCTCCAGGTCATGCGAGATGAACAGCATCGCCAGGCCGCGCCGCCGCTGCAGTTCCGCGAGCAGGTTCAGCACTTGCGCCTGCACGGAGACATCGAGCGCCGAGACCGGTTCATCAGCGACGATCAGCGACGGATCACAGGCCAGGGCACGGGCGATGCCGACGCGCTGCCGCTGGCCGCCGGAGAACTGGTGCGGGTAGCGGGCTGCGGCATCGGGCGGCAGGCCCACTTCCTCCAGCAGCGCCGCCACCTTCTCCCGCCGCGCTGCGCGATCGGCGTGCAGGCCGTGGATCTCCATCGGCTCCGCGATGATGCGAGCGACGGTGAGGCGCGGATTGAGGCTGGCGAAAGGGTCCTGGAAGATCATCGGAATGCGCCGGCGCACGGCGCGCAAGGCGGGCGGCGCGAGCGTCATCAGGTCCTGACCATCGAACAGCATCCGGCCCTGCGTCGGCTCCACCAGCCGCAACAGGGAACGGCCGACCGTGGTCTTGCCGCTGCCGGATTCGCCGACGAGGCCAAGGATCTCGCCTTCCTCGATGGTGAAGGACACATCCTCCACCGCCCGCAGCGCACGCCCGCCACCGAGCGGAAATTCCTTGGTAAGACCCGCGACATCGAGCAGCGCCGTCATGCCGCTTCCCCCGCGCGCAGGCAGCGCACGCCGCCGCCGGTGGCGCTGGGTGTGAGAGCGATCGCGCCGGCATCGCAGGCTGCCTGGCGCAAGGCGCAGCGTTCGGCGAAGCGGCAGCCCGGCGGCGGCCGCACCAGGCTGACGACCTGGCCCGGAATGGCGCGCAACAACTGCCGCACCGGCGCGCGGCTTTCGATGCCCGGCGGCAGGCTTTGCAGCAGCGCCGCCGTATAGGGATGCTGTGGGCGGGTAAGCACATCGGCTGTGCGACCAGTCTCCACGAACTGCCCGCCATACATCACCGCGACCTCGTCGGCGACTTCCGCGACGACGCCGAGATTATGCGTGATGAACAGCACGGCCATGCCCGTCTCATCCTGCAATTCACGGATGAGGGCGAGCACCTGCGCCTGGATCGTCACATCAAGCGCCGTCGTCGGCTCATCCGCGATCATCAGCAGCGGCTTGCAGGCGAGCGCGATGGCGATCATCACGCGCTGGCGCATGCCGCCCGAGAGTTCATGCGGATAGCTCAGCGCCCGCGTCGCGGCGGAGGGAATGCCGACGCGGTCCAGCAGCCGTATCGCTTCCCTTGCCGCCGCCGCCCCAGACAGCGAGAGATGCAGGCGCAGCACTTCCGCGATCTGCTCGCCGACCGGCAGCACGGGGTTAAGGCTCGTCATCGGTTCCTGGAAGACCATGGCGATGGCGCGACCACGGATGCGCCGCATGGCGGCTTCGGGAAGGGCCGCGAGGTCACGCACCTCCTCCCCTTCCCGCAGCAGGATGCGGCCGCTGGCAATGCGCCCGGCGGGGGCCGGCAGCAGCCGCATGATGGCCAGGCTGGTGACGGATTTCCCGGACCCGCTTTCCCCCACCACCGCGAAACTCCGCCCGGCATGGAGTGAGAAGCCGATATCGGACACCGCGCGCACCACGCCGCCGCGTTGGCGGAACTCCACCGACAATCCCTGCACATCGAGCAGCGGTGTCGTCATTGCGCGCTGCGCAGCACGGGGTCGAGACTGTCGCGCAGCCCGTCGCCCACCATCTGCAAGGACAGCACCGCGAGCGCGATGGCGAGCCCCGGAAACAGCATCATCCAGGTCGCGTCATCGAAATACATCTGCGATGCCGCGATCATGTTGCCGAGCGTCGGCACTTCCGGCGGCACGCCGACGCCAAGGAAGGACAGCGCGGATTCCGTCAGCAGCGCATAGGCGAAGACGAAGGTCGCCTGCACGAACAGCACCGGCATGATGTTCGGCAGTACATGCACCAGCATGATGCGCAGATCGGTCGCCCCCAGGGAAACCGCGGCCTCCACGAACAGCGTCCCACGCTGGGCGAAGGTGGAAGCGCGCACCACGCGGGCCACGCGCGGCGCATAGACCAGGCCGAGTGCGGCGACGACGTTGCCGAGGTTGGACCCGAAGGCTGCCATCAGCGCCACCGCGAGCAGGATATCCGGAAACGCCATCAGCGCATCGATCAGCCGCGCCAGGAAGGGATCAGCACGACGAAAGAAGCCGGCGGCGAGACCGATGGAGGCGCCCAGCAGGGTGGCGAAGGCGGCGACGAGGAAGCCGATCCACAGCGAAAGCCGCGCGCCATGCGCGACGCGGGCGAAGACATCGCGCCCGAAATCATCGGTGCCGAACCAATGCAGGTCGGAAGGCGGCTTCAGCCGGTTCACGACGCTGATCCGCAGCGGATCGAAGCCCGCAATCCAGGGCGACAGCGCCAGCACCACCAGCACCACGATGCCCAGCAGCACGACAGGACGCAGGCGCGGGATCACGCGATCCGCCCGCGTAGGCGCGGATCGAGCCGCGCATAGATGATGTCCACCAGCAGGTTCAGCAGCACATAGAGACCGGAGATCACCATCAGCACGCCCTGAATGACCGGATAGTCCCGCCGCTGCACCCCGGCGATGACAAGGTTGCCGATTCCCGGCAGGCCGAACACCGTCTCCGTCACCACGGTGCGGCCTATCAACATGGCAATCGTCAACCCGATCACCGTCACCAGCGGCAGCAGCGTATTCCGCAGGGCGTGCTTCATGACGACGGTCCAGGGCCCGAGCCCCTTGGCGCGCGCGGTGCGGACGTAATCCTGCGCCATCACATCCATCATCCCGGCGCGCGTCGTGCGCAGCAGCAGGACCGCGTTCGGCAAGGCCAGCACCAGGGCCGGCAGCATCAGGTGATGCAGGCGTTCGGGCACCGTCGCATCGGGCCCGCCCCAGCCGGAGACCGGAAACCATCCCGTCTCCGCCGCGACGTAGCGGATCAGCACCAGCGCGATCCAGAACGAAGGAAGGCTGGCGCCGAGCATGGCGAAGAGCGAGCAGCAGCGGTCGATCCAGGTGCCGCGCCAGACCCCCGCCATGATGCCCAGCGGCAACCCGATGGCGACCGTGAGCGCGGTGGCGAAGATGCAGAGGAAGAAGGTCAGCCCCGACCGCTCGATGATCGCATCCAGCACCTGCTGGTTGAGAAAGATCGACCGTCCGAGATCGAGCCGCATGGTCTGCAACAGGAACTCGACATACTGCGTCAGCAGCGGCCGATCGAGGCCGAGCTCGCCTCGCAGGCGCGCAATCTCCTCCTGCGTCGCGGCGGCGCCGAGCATGACGCCGGCGGGATCACCCGGAATGACGCGGGAGATGACGAAAACCGTCGTCGCGACGAGGAACATCACCGCCGCGACGCCACCGATCTTCCGCAGCCAGCCGGACGCCATCAGCTTCATGGATGCGCCCGGCAAGGTCCCACGCGCATCAACGGCCGTTCGAGACGTTGAAGTAGGGCGTCTGCAGGAAAGGCTGCAGCCCGCGCACGCGGCGATTATACGCCATCAGCCCGTAATAGCTGCCGACGGTGATCGTCGCCGCTTCCTCCAGCATCACGCCCTGAAGGCGATGCCACGCGGTGACGCGCGCGGCCTCGTCCAGCGTGCCGGTGAAGGCGGCCAGTGCCTCCTGCTTCGCGGGCGTGTTCCACCAGCCCGGAAAGGACGGGTTCATGAAGGTGATGAGCGCGGGATCGGGCACGAAATTGTGGAAGGTGAAGAACGCCTCCCAGATCGCGGGATTGTTGCGGCGTTCCAGCACGCTCGCCCAATCCATCAGCACGATCTCTACCGTCATGCCCACCGCGCGCAGATTGTCGGCGGCGACGAGCGCGGCCTTGTAGATGAAGTCATACTGCTGGCTGGTAATGATGCGGAAGGGCTGGCCATTGTAGCCCGCCGCGGCCAGCAACTGCCGCGCGCGCGCCTGGTCGCGGGTGTTGTAGCGTTCGATCCCCGCGGTGGAGTGCAGCGGCGCGCCCGTCGGATACAGGCTGCCGCCGATGCCGAAGAATTCCGCATTACCAAAAGCCGCGGTCATGATCGCGGTGGGGTCCATCGCGGCCTGCACGGCCTGGCGCACGCGCATATCCTGCGTCGGCCCCTGGCGCGTATTCATCACCATCTGGATCCAGCCGGACCACTTCACCACCAGCGCATCGGCGGTGGCGTTGCGGCGGATGCGGTCGACGAATTCGGTCGGCACATTGTCGGCCACATCATACTGGCCGGAGAGGATGGATTGCAGCCGCGTGCCCGCATTCGGCACCGGCACGAAACGCAGTTCCTGCACCATGGCTTCCCGCCGCCCCGTATAGCCGGAGAAGGGGCGCTCATCCGGCACATAGTCCTCGAACCGCGTCAGGCGCACATACTGGTCGGCACGCCGTTCACTGAAGCGGAAAGGACCGGTGCCGATGAAATCCGCCGCATTCGTCAGCGGCCCGGCCATCGTCGCCTGCGCCGTCGCTTCCGGCATCACCACCATCGCCGCGTTGAAGAAGGCCAGCATATTGGCGATCAGGGCATTCGGCTCCTTGAGCGACAGCGTGACTTCCAACGGGCCGCTCGCCGTCACCGTCTCAATGGATTCGGCGGCGAGGCGCCCGCGGATGGAAAGCCGCATCCAACGCTGGATGGAGGCGACGACATCGGCGGCCGTCATCGTCGCGCCATTGTGGAACTTCACCCCCGCCCGCAGCGGGATCGTCATCCGTCGTCCGCCCTCGGTATAGACGGGCAACGTCGTCGCCAGCAGCGGCGTCAGCCGCCAATCCGCGTCATAGGCGTAGAGCGTCTCAAACACGTTCTGCATGATGATCGCGGCGGTATTCGCCGTATTCGTCGTGGGATCGACCGTCTGCGGGTCGATCGGCAGGGCGACCGTCAGCAATCGCGCAATGGGCGGTGCCGCAGGGGGAGTCTGCGCGCCCACCACGGGACTGAACACGAGCGTAACGGCGCAGATGGCCGCCATGACCAACTTCATCATCGGGACGCCTCCGGTTCCGGGTGCAGGCAAGCGCATGGGCCGCCGAAAGGGCGCGGCCCATCGTGGAAAACTGATTGGCAGCGATCGTGGAAACGCACCGCATTATTGCCATCCGATATTCGTTATTGATAGCGTGACCGCCGCGCCGGAAGCTGTCAACGACGCTGACGCAGCCCGAAGGACTTTCGCCTTGCCCGAGCCTACCGACATTCTGATCTGCGGCACCGGCAGTTTC
>CANJXD010000275.1 GCA_947478535.1 Acetobacteraceae bacterium | reverse complement strand
GTCGCGGGGGGCAGGCTGTTGGAGAGCAAGCTTGCCTTCCACTACATCTGCCTCGGCGCGCTGACGCTCGCCTGGCTGCTCTGTCGGATGCTGCTGGCGTCCCGCTTCGGGCGCGTGCTGCGGGCGGTGAAGGACAATCCGCTGCGGGCGCGGGCGTTGGGCTTCAACCCCTATCCCTATCGCCTCGTCGCCTATGTCATCGCCGGCGCGATCGGTGGCGCGGCGGGGTTCCTGTTCGCCAATGCGGCGGAGTTCGTGGCGCCGGCCTACCTCTCCTGGCAACGCTCCGGCGAGTTGCTGTTCATGGTCATCCTCGGCGGGTTATCCGGCCTGCATGGCGCCGTGCTCGGCGCACTCGGCTTCGTGCTGCTGGAAGAATGGCTGAGCCATCAGTGGGAGCATTGGCGCATCCTGTTCGGCGTGCTGCTGATCCTCGCCGTGCTGTGGCTGCCGGGGGGGCTTTCCGGGATACCGGCCCAGATCGCCAGGGTGATGCGTCGTGGCTGAACCGCTGCTGTCCCTCCTCGGCCTGAAGAAGCGCTTCGGCGGCCTCGCGGTAACGGACGACGTCTCGCTCGATGTCGAGGCCGGGGAGATCCACGCCATCATCGGCCCCAACGGCGCCGGCAAGACGACCCTGATCAATGAGATCAGCGGCGTGCTGCCCCTCGATGACGGGCGCGTGGTCTTCGCGGGGCAGGACATCACCCGCCTGCCGCTGCACGGCAGGGCCCGGCTCGGCCTCGCGCGGTCCTTCCAGATCACCTCCGTCATCGCGGAGTTCACGGCGCTGGAGAATACCGCGCTCGCCGTGCAGGCCGGCGCGGGGTCCTCCTTCCGCTTCTTCCGCCCCGCCACCAGCGAGCGTGCGCTGAATGCGGCGGCGATGGCCGCGCTGGAGGCCGTGGGCCTCGGCGCCCGCGCCGCGGTTCCGGCGGGGGCGATGAGCCATGGGGAGAAGCGCCAGCTCGAACTCGCCATCGCCCTGGCGACGCAGCCGCGCCTGCTGCTGCTGGATGAACCGCTGGCCGGGGCGGGGCCGGAGGAGACGGAGCGGCTGATCGGCATCCTGCGCGGATTGCGTGGGCGCTACACCATCGTGTTGGTCGAGCACGACATGCAGGCCGTCTTCGCCATGGCGGACCGCATCTCCGTCCTCGTCTATGGCCGGGTCATCGCCACAGGTGGCGTCGAGGCCATCCGGTCCAACGCGGAGGTGAAGCGCGCCTATCTCGGCGAGGATGACATCGTGGAGGCCGCCGCATGCTGACGCTCCGCGGCCTCACAGCCGGCTATGGCGGCAGCCAGGTGCTGTTCGGCATCGACCTGGAGATCCAGGCCGGGGAGGTGGTGACGCTGCTCGGCCGCAACGGCATGGGCAAGACGACGACGGTGCGCGCCATCATGGGGCTGCTGCCGAGTGTCGGCGGCCGTGTCTGGGGCGGCGGGATCGCGCTGGATGGCGCTGATGTCGCGGGCCTGCCGGCGCATCGCGTGGCGCAGCGCGGGCTGGGGCTGGTGCCGGAAGGGCGGCAGGTGTTTCCGACCCTGACGGTGGAGGAAAACCTGCTCGCCACCGCCGCCAACCGCACCGGCCGCACGCCGCCGCGCTGGACGCTGGAGGCGGTCTACGCCTTCTTCCCGCGGCTGCGCGAACGGCGCGCCAATCCGGGTGCCAAGCTTTCGGGCGGCGAACAGCAGATGGTGGCGATCGGCCGCGCGCTGATGACGAACCCGCGCCTGCTGATCCTCGATGAAGCGACGGAGGGCCTGGCCCCCCTGATCCGCGCCGAGATCTGGGAAGTGCTGGCGAAGCTGAAGGCGGAAGGCCAGGCCATCCTGCTGATCGACAAGAACCTGGCGGCGGTGACGCGCCTCGCCGACCGGCATGTCGTGATCGAGAAGGGCCGCACGGTCTGGACCGGGGACAGCGCCGCGCTGGCCGCCGCGCCCGAGGTGCGGGACAGCTACCTGCACCTGTAAAGCCTTTACGTTTTCACAGACCTGTCTGTGAAACCCCGCACCGGTTTCACGGTCTTCACGCAATCATCCTATTCCAATCGCGCCCACGGCGACGCAATTGTTCTCCAGACGATGTTTGGAGGTTCGATCATGTCGCAGATCACCCGCCGCGGTATCCTTGGCACGCTGATGGCCACCACCTTGGCCTCCCCGGCCCTCGCCCAGTCCTGGCGCCCGGACCGGCCGGTCGAACTCGTCGTCGGCTTCGCCCCGGGGGGCGGCACGGATATCGTGGCGCGGCTGTTCGCGCGGCATCTGGAGACCCGGCTCGGCCAGCCCATCACGGTGGTGAACAAGCCCGGCGCCTCGAGCGAAGTGGCGCTGACCTATGTCGCGCGGTCGCGGCCGGATGGGCAGGTGCTGGGGCTGACCAACATGCCCTCCTTCGTCACCGTCCCGGTCGAGCGTCGCGCGCAATACAACCTCGACAGCTTCGCCTTCATCGGCAACATCATGACGGACCCGACCGGCCTGATCATCCGCGCCGACAGCCCGATCCAGGATGTGCCGGACCTCGTGCGCCGCGCGCTGGCGGACCCCGAGGGGATCGTCGTCTCCACCTCCGGCATCGGCACCGATGACCACCTGATGATGGCGATGATCTCGCGCCTCACCGGGGCGAAGTTCACCCTCATCCACTACACCGGCGCGCCGATCCAGCGCGCGGCGCTGATGGGCAGTCAGGTGCAGGCGAATTGCGTCTCGGTGGGCGAAGTGATGCCGAACCCCGATGGCGTGCGCTTCATCGCCCATGGCGGGCAGGACCGCAGCCGCTTCGCGCCGGAAACGCCGACCTTCAAGAGCCTCGGCCTGGATTTCGAGATGTATTCCGAACGCGGCCTGGTGGTGCCCGCCGGCACACCGTCCCGCATCGTCGATCGCCTGCGGGACGCCGTGCAGGAAGCGGCATCCGACCCGGCGACGCGCCGCAGTTTCGAGGCGCAGTTCATCGAGCCGACGCTCGAGCCCGGCGCGCAATGGGAAGCGCGGATGCGCGCGACCCAGGGGCAGTATTCAGACCTTTGGCGCCGCGCGCCCTGGATCAACAGCTGATCCCGCGCGGACGTATCGCCGGCCTCAGAACCTGAAGTGGGTACGCAGGCCGGCGACCACCGCATCGCGTCCGGGCATCCCATTGGGGTGCCACACCCGGGCCAGCATCGGCTGCACACTGAGGCCGGGAAGGATCTCCGCGACGTAGCTGACCTCGAGGTTCATCTCGTAGTCCCGCACGGCGCCCCCACCGGCAAAGCCTGCGGCATCCCGGTCGAAGCCGCGCACCGCGTCCGAGAAGCGGGCATACATCAGGCTGACGCCGAAGCGGTCTTCCGGCCGCCCGGGCACGAAGCCCGCGAAGACCAGTCCGCCATCGAGGTAAAGGCCGACCAGGCTGCTATCGCCAGGGCTCACTGATGCCCGGCCGAACGCGGTGATGCCGGAGGAGGCATCCCCCCCTTCGGGGCGATAGATCTGCTGGTCGAAGACGCCATAGACGCCCTGGTTGCCACGGCGCCGCAGCGGCGTGCCGCTGCCGTTGGGGTCCGCCAGCGGGCCGCGGTCATCCGCCAGGCGCCGGTCGTCGAATCCGCCAAGATGCGCCCAGCCGCCGAGTTTCAGCGTCCGCGCCAAGCCGGCATCCTCCGCCGCCTGGTTGGCGCGGAACTGCGCCTCGGCGAAGATCAGCGCGGGGTCGCGCATCCGGAAATTCGTGCCGTGGTGGTTGCGCACCTGCTCGTCCCCGGCACCGGGCCCGGCGGGATCGCCGTTGTAGATGGCCATCTGCAGCGTGATGTCGGGCGTCGCGTCGAAGGCCAGGAAGGCGCCGGGCGTGGCGAGCGGAAAGGCCGGGCCGCCGCTGGGCAGAGCGAGCGCGCTGATCGTCGCGAAATCGCTCTGCAGGAACATCGCGGAGGTCTCGGAGAAGAAGAAATCCACATCCGCCGCCAACTGCCCGGCGCGCAGCCGCACGCGGCCATCCATCAGCTTCTGTTCCAGCCAGAATTCCGAAAGCCGCACGGTCGGCACGCCCTCGATCGCGGCGATAGTGTTGATGCCGCCGACATAGTCGCGCCGCATCCGACCGGTGTTGTGGATCAGGAACTGGTTGGAGAAGAAGCTGAGGCCATCCAGCCCGGCAAGCCTGCCAAAATCGACAGAGACGCTCGTCTCGAGCAGTCCCTGGTTCACTGTGCCGCGACGCGTCCCGCCGGAGAGGTTGGCCAGCGTGTCGTTGCGGTACCAGAGATTGTAGTTGATGCCGCGATCGGCGAGCCACTGGCGGTGTCCGCCGAGATCTCCGTTGCCCGGAAGGCTGGACGCGAGCGAGCCCGGTGGCAGGCCGTTCGCCTCATACTCCTGCTGGTCGGCGCGAGCGCCGGGAATGGTGGCTGCGAGCAGGGACAGGCCCAGCGCCAGGCGGTGCAAGCTCACGGTCGGGGTCACCTCAGATCGGTGCCAAGCCGCTAGCCTCGCCGGGCCAACCCGGTCAAGCGGAAACGGCGCGCGCGTTAACAGCCTGCGCAAGGTCAGGCGGCTGAGCAGGGGCGAGCGAATTTTAGCGCCGGAATGGGCGGTGCGACGTCATGCTACGATGGATTGGTCGCGGGCGAGGCACGGCACCTGCGTGCAATGCCGCTGCCCGGCCGAGCCGTCCCGCCGTTTCGCCGCCTGTTGAGCCATCCTGCATCCGCTCTACACTGGCTTGTGGCTGCGCGGCCGGGCCTTCAGCTTCAGGTCGCGCAATTCCTGCTCGCCCTTCGCCGTGTTGCGAATGAGCGCTTCCTTGCCCATGCGATAAGGCGCGGGGCAGGCGATATCCCGCACGCCATATTGCGCCGCCGCGTGCAGCGTGAAGGCGGGATTCGCGAGATGCGGGCGGCCGAGCGCCACCAGATCCGCGCGGTTCGCGGCGATGATCGTGTTCACCTGGTCGGCGGTGGTGATGTTGCCGACGCACATCGTCGCGATCCCCGCCTCGTTGCGGATCATGTCGGACCAGGGAAGCTGGAACATGCGGCCATAGGTCGGGCTCGCTTCCGCCACGGTCTGGCCGGTCGAGACATCGATCAGGTCCGCGCCGGCGGCGGCGAAGGCGCGCGCGATGGCGAGGCAATCCGCATCCTCCAGCCCGCCTTCGGTCCAGTCCGTGGCGGAGATGCGGACCGACATCGGCTTCGCCGCCGGCCAGGCCGCCCGCATCGCCGCGAAGACCTCGAGCGGAAAGCGCAGGCGGTTGTCCAAGCTGCCGCCGAATTCGTCGGTGCGCTGGTTCGTCAGGGGTGAGAGGAACGACGCCAGCAGATAGCCATGGGCACAGTGCAGTTCGAGCATGTCGAAGCCGCAGGCGATGCCGCGCTGCGTGGCGGCGACGAAATCGGCGGTGATGCGGGCCATGTCGGCGCGCGTCACTTCCCGCGGCACCTGGCTGTCCTCGTAGTAGGGGATGGCGCTGGCTGAGAGAACCGGCCAGCCGCCGAAGGGCAGCGGGCGGTCCATGCCCTCCCACATCAGCTTCGTCGCGCCCTTCCGCCCGGCATGGCCGAGCTGGAGGCAGAATTTCGCCGCGGAATTCGCATGGGCGAGTGAGACGATGCGCGTCCAGGCCGCCTGCTGCGCCGCGTTCCACAGCCCCGCGCAGCCCGGGGTGATGCGGGCCTCCTCGCTGACGCAGGTCATCTCCGTGAAGACGAGCCCGGCGCCGCCCATCGCCCGCGCGCCGTAATGGGCAATGTGAAAATCGCCGGGCACGCCCTCGACCGCGGAGTACATGCACATCGGCGAGACGACGACACGGTTGGCGAGTTGCATGTCGCGCAGGGCGAAGGGCTGAAACATCGGCGGCTTGCGAGGGTCCGCGGGCAGGCCGGCGGCCTGCGCTTCCTCCGCCACCGCGCGCTGTGTTGCCGCGACGAAGTCCGGTGCCCGCAAAGCCAGGTTGTCCCAGGTGATGGCCTTCGACCGCGTCATCACCCCGAAGGCGAAACGGGTGGGGGAGAAGTCCCAAAAGCGCTTCACATGCTCGAACCAGACGAGGGAGACATTGGCGGCGTGCTGGGTCTTTTCGACATCCTCGCGCCGGTCCGTCTCGTAGCGATGCAGGCAGGTGGGCACATCGCCGCCGGCCCGGAATGCCTGGTGCAGGCCGATGGCGTCCTCCATCGCGAGCTTGGTGCCGGAGCCGATGGAGAAATGCGCGCTCGCCTTGGCATCGCCGAGCAGGACGATGTTGTCCTTCACCCAGCGCCCGCAGGTGATGGTGGGGAATTGCCGCCACGTCGAGCGGTTGGTGATGAGGCGATGGCCCTGCAATTCCTCGGCAAACACCCCTTCGAGGAAAGCGGCGCTCTCGGCCTCGTTCATCCCCTCCAGGCCGGCATTGGCAAACGTTTCGGGGTCCATCTCCAGGACCCAGGTGCTGGCACCGGCCTCATACTGGTAGCAATGGGCGATGAAGATGCCCTCCGGCCGTTCCTTGAAGAAGAAGGTGAAGGCATCGAAGGGCCGCGTGCTGCCCATCCAGGCGAAGCGGTTGGGGCGGAGATCGACCTCTGGCTGGAAATGGCCCCGTGACGCCTCGCGGATCGGGGAATTGATGCCGTCGGCGGCGACGATCAGGTCCGCATCGGGGAAATCAGCGGGCGAGACCTCCCGCCGGTATTGCAGATCAACGCCGAGCGCGCGGGCGCGGTCCGACAACAGCATCAGCAGGGTGCGGCGCGAACAGCCGCAGAAGCCATTGCCGCCGATGCGGTGTTCGACGCCCTTCGCGACAATCGCGATGTCGTCCCAATAGGCGAAGCTTTCGGTGATGGCGCGATAGCTCGGCGCATCCGCCTTCTCGAAGGTGTCGAGGGTCGCGTCGCTGAAGACGACGCCGAAGCCGAAGGTATCGTCGGGGCGATTGCGTTCGCAGACCGTGATGTGGGAGGCAGGAAAATCCCGCTTCATCAGGATGGCGAAATACAGGCCCGCCGGGCCGCCGCCGATCACCGCGATACGCATCGCCGCCCTCCTGCCGCACGCCGAATTGTTTAGGCTTAAAATAATTCACGGGCAACCGGATTGCGTGGTTGCGGGACGCGCTTTCGATGTTTTAGGCTTCAAGGACCATGGAGGTTGGATGGAAGCGTCACCGCTCCTCGGACGGGCTGCGCTGGTCACTGGCGGCGGCACCGGCATCGGCGCTGCCTGCGCGGCGGCACTGACGGCTGCCGGCGCGGTGGTGACGGTGCTTGGCCGGCGAGACGTGCCGCTGCGGGCGGTGGTCGAGGCCGGGCATGCCGCGGGGTTCCTCGTCGCGGACATCACGGCCCTTCCCGTCCTGCCGCGCTTCGAGATCCTGGTGAACGCCGCCGGTGCGGCGGAAAGCGCGCCCTTCCTGGGCAGCGACGATGCGCTGTTCGAACGGATGTGGCGCGTGAATGTGATGGGCGCCGTCGCCGTCACCCGGGCGCTGCTGCCGGGGATGCTGGAGGCGCGGTCGGGGCGGGTCGTGCACATCGCCTCCACAGCCGCGCTGAAGGGCTATCCC